>JAEHDK010000484.1 GCA_016880465.1 Micromonosporaceae bacterium | reverse complement strand
TGGCCGGCGCGGGGATCCAGTAGATGGACTGGACCAGCCGGGGCACCCCGGGATTGGTGACGAACCCGGCGAACTTGGCGTCGTCCTGCGGCCGGGTCGCGTTGAACTCGTCCTTGCGGCCGACCGGGATGACGACCTCGTTGACCAGCGGCATGCCGAGCCGGGACACCTGGGCGAGGTCACCGGT
Organism: Micromonosporaceae bacterium; assembly: GCA_016880465.1. Lineage (GTDB taxonomy): Bacteria > Actinomycetota > Actinomycetes > Mycobacteriales > Micromonosporaceae > EFPC-2. Next base: position 5,772 of record JAEHDK010000484.1, on the reverse strand, counting down.
GCCGAGGCGGCCGTTGTCCCCCTGGACGATCTCGATGCGGCGGACGCATTCCGGGAAGATGGCCGGCGGCGGTGCGGTTGACCCGCATGGTGACCTGCCCGCTGGGCGCGGCCGCGCCGGTTCGAAGGGAAAACGGACGTGACGGGACTAACGGGGCAGCCGGCGATGCCGGACCTGGGCCTGCGACAGTGGTCGGCCAATGGCCGGCCGCCATTGCGGCGGATCGCCACCCTCTCCGTGCATACCTCGCCGCTGGAGCAGCCCGGTACGGGTGACGCCGGCGGCATGAACGTCTACATCGTCGAGGTGGCCCGCCGGCTGGCCGCCAGCGGCGTCGAGGTCGAGGTCTTCACCCGGGCCACCGCGAGCGACCTGCCGCCCAGTTTCGAGCTGGCGCCCGGGGTCCACGTCCGGCACGTGACCTCCGGCCCGTTCGAGGGCCTGGCCAAGGAGGATCTGCCGGCACAGCTGTGTGCCTTCACCACCGGGGTGCTGCGAACCGAGGCGGGCCGGGCGCCCGGCTGGTATGACCTGGTGCATTCGCACTACTGGCTGTCCGGACAGGTCGGATGGCTCGCCAAGGACCGCTGGGGCGTACCGCTGGTGCACACCGCCCACACCTTGGCCAAGGTGAAGAACGCCCAGCTCGCCGATGGTGACAAGCCGGAACCGCTGGCCCGGGTGGTCGGCGAGGAGCAGGTGGTGGCCGAGGCCGACCGGCTGGTCGCGAACACCCCGATCGAGGCCCGCCAGTTGGTGAACCTCTACCGCGCCGAGCCGGAGCAGGTCGCGGTCGTCGAGCCCGGCGTCGACTTGCGTCGGTTCACCCCGGCCGGTCCGGGCGGTGTCACCGCCGCCCGGCGCCGGTTCGGGCTGCCGCTCGGCGGGTACGTGGTGGCGTTCGTCGGGCGCATCCAGCCGCTCAAGGCGCCGGACGTGCTGCTGCGGGCCGCCGCGGCGTTGCGCGAGCGGGATCCCGCCGTGGCGGAGAGGCTCACCGTGGTCGTCGTGGGCGGGCCCAGCGGCAGTGGGCTGGAACGACCGACCGCGCTCATCGAGCTGGCCGCCTCGCTCGGCATCGCCGGCGCGGTCCGGTTCCTGCCGCCGCAGGCCGGCGACGTGCTGGCCGACCTGTACCGGGCCGCCGACCTCGTCGCCGTGCCCAGCTACAACGAGTCGTTCGGCCTCGTGGCGCTGGAGGCCCAGGCGTGCGGTACCCCGGTCGTGGCGGCCGCGGTGGGCGGGCTCGTGGCCGCCGTCCGCGACGACGTGTCCGGGGTACTCGTCGACGGGCATGCCCCGCTCGACTGGGCGCAGGTGCTCGGCGGCCTGCTCGGTGCGCCGGGCCGGCGGGCCGAGCTGGGTCGCGGCGCGGTCGAGCACGCGCAGCAGTTCTCCTGGGACCGGACGGCGACCGGCCTGCTGACCGTCTACCGTGAAGCCGTGGCGGCCCATTGGCACCGGATGTCCGCCGAGCTGGCCGGCCGGCGGCCGGCCCTGGGAGCGGGCGGGTGGTAGACCCGGCCCGGGTGTGCGCCCTTATCGAGTCCACACTGGACGGCCGAGAGCTGTCCTGGGAGCACACCGGCGACCGGGGGTACGCAGTGACCCTGCCGGGCGTACACAAGCTCACGACGACCTGCCATCTCGTGGTCGGCGAGCACGCCCTGCGGATCGAGGCGTTCGTCATCCGCCAACCCGACGAGCGGCGCGAGCAGCTGTGGGCGTGGTTGCTCCAGCGCAACGCCCGGATGTACGGCGTGGCCTTCGCGATCGACCGGGTCGGCGACGTGTACCTGACCGGGCGGCTGTCGCTGGCCGCGGTGACCGAGGACGAGCTCGACCGGTTGCTCGGCGCCGTGCTCAGCTACGTCGACGACTCCTTCGACACGATGCTGGAGATCGGCTTCGGCTCCGCGATCCGCCGCGAGTGGGCCTGGCGCGTCTCCCGCGGCGAGCCGCTGGACAACCTGCGCGCCTTTGCCCACCTGGTCGGGCCGGAGTCCGCTGTGGACGGTCCAGATCGGCCCTTGTGAGCCAGGTGACAGCACAAACCCGTTGTGTCGAAGCGCGTCGCCGCCTTACGTTGATCGCCGGGCGCGGGCTCCGACGGGGGGGTTTGCCGGCCGCCAGGCCGGGTACGGAGTCGGTACCGCAGGGGGGTCCTCGGCGGTAGTCGCGGGCGGCGCGGACGGGGGTGCGCGTCGCCCGCCGCCGCCGGGCTACCGTGTCGAGGATGAGCGGACCGCTGACCGGGCTCCGGGTGGTGGAGATCGCGGGAATCGGGCCGGCCCCGTTCGCCGCGATGGTGCTGGCCGACCTCGGTGCGGACGTCGTGCGCGTGGATCGGCTCGACGCGCCCCCGCTGCGCGTCGACCCGCGCGCCGACCTGCTGAACCGGGGCAAGCGCTCGGTCGCGGTCGACCTCAAGCACCCGCGGGCCGCCGCGCTCGTCGCCGCGCTGGCCGGCCGGGCCGACGCGTTCGTCGAGGGGTTCCGGCCCGGTGTCGCCGAACGGCTCGGCATCGGTCCGGCCCAGCTCCTCGCCGCCAACTCCAGATTGGTGTACGGCCGGATGACGGGCTGGGGGCAGGACGGCCCGCTGGCGACCACGGCCGGGCACGACCTCACGTACCTCGCGGTCACCGGAGTGCTCAACGCGATCGGGCCGGCGGCGGGTCCACCCGTACCCCCGATGAACCTCCTCGGCGACTTCGGCGGGGGCGGCATGCTGCTCGCGGTGGGGGTGCTCGCCGCGGTCTGGCAGGCCGCCCGCACCGGCGCCGGACAGGTCGTCGACGCGGCCATCGTGGACGGCGCCGCGCTGCTGGCGACCCAGGTGCTCGGCATGCTCCACAGTGGACTATGGCGCGCCGAGCGGGGCGCCAACCTGCTGGACGGGGCCGCACCGCATTACGGGATCTACCCGACGGCGGACGGCAGGTACCTGGCGGTCGGGCCGCTCGAGCCCAGGTTCTACGCCGAGTTCGTGGCCCGGCTCGGCGGGCTGGGCGAGGCCGCCCCCGACCCGTACGACGTGGCGGAGTGGCCGCGGCTGCGCGCCTCGATCGCCGAGCGGCTCGCCACGCGTACCCAGGCGGAGTGGCTGTTGATCTTCGAGGGTTCGGACGCCTGCGTCGCGCCGGTGCTCTCGTTCGGCGAGGCTCCGGCCCACCCGCACCTCGCCGCCCGGCAGGTGTACGTGGACATCGACGGCGTACGCCAGCCCGCACCGGCACCCCGGTTCTCCGCGACCGCGCCCGGGTTACCGGCCCCCCCGCCGCTGCCCGGCCGGCACACCCGGGCCGTACTCGAGGAGTGGGCAGTGACCGATGTCGACGGGCTGTTCGCGGCCGGCGCCGTGCGCCAGATGTGACGCTGGCGGCTGAGGGGTTGTTACTGATCGGTTAAGGCGACGACAATGCGGCGATGGAAGCCTTCATCTATGAGGCGATCCGCACGCCGCGCGGCCGGGGCAAGCCCGGTGGCGAGGGCAAGCCGGGTGGCTCGCTCTACGAGGTCAAGCCCGTCTCGCTGGTGGTCGGCCTGATCGACGAGCTGCGTCGGCGGCTGCCCTCGCTGGACCCGGCCCGCATCGACGACCTGGTGCTCGGCTGCGTGACCGCGGTCGCCGACCAGGGCATGGTGATCAGCCGGACGGCAGCGCTGCTCGCCGGCCTCCCGGACACGGTCGCGGGCGTCACACTTAACCGGTTCTGCGCCTCCGGTCTGGAGGCGGTGAACACCGCGGCGCAGAAGGTACGGGCCGGCTGGGACGACGTCATCCTGGCCGGCGGCGTCGAGTCGATGTCGCGGGTGCCGATGGGCTCGGACGGCGGCGCGATCATGATGGATCCCGAGTGCGGGTACGCGATCGGCGTCGTCCCGCAGGGCATCTCGGCCGACCTGCTGGCCACCGTCGAGGGCTTCGACCGCTCCGCTGTGGACGGCTATGCGGCCCGGTCGCACGCCCGGGCGGCGAAGGCCTGGGCGGACGGCGCGTTCGACCGGGCCGTCGTGCCGGTGCGGGACCGCGTCGGTCAGGTGATCCTCGATCGCGACGAGCACATCCGCCCGGACGCCAGCCAGGAGACGCTCGGCGGGCTGACGCCGTCGTTCGCGGGGATCGGCGAGCTGGGCGGCTTCGACGCGGTGGCGCTGCAGCGCTACCACTGGCTCGACCGGATCGAGCACGTGCACACCGCGGGCAACTCGTCGGGCATCGTGGACGGCGCGGCGCTCGTCCTCGTCGGCTCCGAAGCAGCCGGGTACGACCTCGGGCTGACCCCCCGCGCGCGGGTCGCGGCCGCCGCGGTCACCGGCGCCGAGCCGACCATCATGCTCACCGGACCGGCCGTGGCCGCCCGGAAGGCGCTGAGCCGGGCCCGGCTGCGGGCCGACCAGATCGACCTGTACGAGGTGAACGAGGCGTTCGCCGCCGTACCGCTGCGGTTCATCCGCGATCTCGACCTGGATCCGGAGCAGGTGAACGTCAACGGCGGCGCCATCGCGATGGGGCACCCGCTGGGCGCGACCGGAGCGATGCTGCTCGGCACGCTGCTCGACGAGCTGGAACGGCGTGAGCAGCGGTACGGGATGGCGACCCTGTGCGTCGGCGGCGGCATGGGTATATCGACGATCATCGAGAGGCTTTGACGTGATCGATTGGGAACGGCGGCCCGACGGCATCGTGGTGTTGACCCTCGACGACCCGGCGCAGTCGACTAACACGATGAACGCGGCGTACTCCGCCGCAATGTCGTCCACTGTGGAGCGCCTGGTGGCCGAGCGGGACGCCGTGACCGGGGTGATCGTCACCTCCGGCAAGGACTCCTTCCTCGTCGGCATGGACCTGGGCGAGTTCACCACGAGCGCCGCGGGCGAGCCGGGCGGCGACCGGCCCTTCGCCCACCTGATGTACGAACTGGCGGCCACCGTCAAAGCGCAGTTCCGCCGGCTGGAGACGCTGGGCCGGCCGGTGGTTGCCGCGCTCAACGGCACCGCGCTGGGCGGCGGCTTGGAGCTGGGCCTGGCCTGCCACCGGCGGATCGCGGTGGACCGGCCGGACGCGGTGTTCGGCCTGCCGGAGGTCACCCTCGGCCTGCTGCCCGGCGGGGGCGGGGTGACCCGGGTCGTCCGGCTGCTCGGGCTGCAGGAGGCCCTCCTGCAGGTGCTGCTGCAGGGCCAGCGGCTGCGCCCGGCCAAGGCGGTCGAGGTCGGCGTCGTCGACGAGCTGGTGGGCACGGCGGCCGAGCTCATTCCCCGGGCCGTCGAGTGGATCCTGGCCAACCCGGGTGCGGCGCAACCATGGGACCGGTCCGGGTACCGCATGCCCGGCGGTCGGCCCACCGACCGCGCGATGGCGATGCTGCTGCCGGCGTTCCCCGCGAACCTGCGCAAGCAGCTCAAGGGCGCGCCGTACCCGGCGCCGCACCACATCATGTGCGCGGCCGTCGAGGGGGCCGCGGTGGACGTGGACACCGCCCTGCGCATCGAGGGCCGGTGGTTCGCCGATCTCGTCGGTACGCCCATCCAGCGCAACCTCACCCAGGCGTTCTTCTTCGACCTGCAGCGGCTCAACAAGGGTGGCTCGCGCCCGGCCGAGGTACCGGCGTCGCCGCCGGTCGCGCGGGTCGGCGTCGTCGGCGCCGGCATGATGGGCGCCGGCATCGCGGTGGCCTGCGCGAAACGCGGCGCCGACGTGGTGCTCATGGACGTGTCGGCCGAGGCGGCCGCGCGCGGCGCGGCCGGGCACGAGCGCATCAGGCCGGC
>JAEHDK010000483.1 GCA_016880465.1 Micromonosporaceae bacterium | reverse complement strand
TACCGCGCAACAGGCCGGGCCGGTGGTACGTGCCGCGCGCGATTATGCGGCCACCACTTGGGACGTGGCCCGGACCGCCGGCCGGGACGCCGCTTGGAACGAAGCTTGGAACAACGCTTGGGATGACACTTGGGGCATCGCCCGGGCCGCCGCGCTGATTGTCGGTGCGGACGACGGTGTGGACGCCATTTTGGTTGCCGCTGTGCACGCCGCTCGGGATGTCGCCCGGGCCGCCGCCTGGGCCGTCGCTCGGGACGCACTGCAACCGACTGTTGACCGACTCCAGACATCCGCCATCGACCTGTACGCGGCCATGATCCAGCCCGCCGGGCAGACCGAGGGCTGAACCGTGACCACCCAAGGAAGCGCAGTGATGCCCGCCCGTGACGACGACCTGGTGTGGGTCGCGGCCCGGCGCCGCGGCATCCAGGCGCACGACCCGCGCACCGTCGACGTGACGGGCTGCGGCCGGTCGATGCGCACCGGTGAATGGCTCACCGCCGGCGAGGCATGGCGCGCCTACCGGCGTCACCTGGTGCCCGCGCTGCTGGCCGTTGGGCAGGCCATCATGAGCCGGCTGCTGGCCGTCCTGGTCGACCTGGCGCGCCGAGCCACCTACCGCCAACTCGGCCGGCCACACCCGCGCGCGGCCGCCGGCTTGGCGGTGATGCGTGACCGCTGCCCGCAGATGTACGAGCCGTGGGCCGGCGACGGGAGGCCATCGTGAGCCGCTGGCGGGTGACATTCGAGCGCATCGACAGTTTCACCGTCGAGGTCGAGGCCGACTCGGCCGGCGAGGCGGTCGACCGCGCGTACGAGACCGAGCACTACCAGGAGGCCCCGTCGCTGTGCGCGCACTGCTGCAACGCATGGGGCAAGCCCGAACAACCGGTGATCGACGAGTCCGGTTGGGAAATCGACGACGAGCGCGGCGTGGTGCTGCTCGACGAACAGCACCCGTCCATGAAGGACGGTGCACCGTGACGACACCCCGCAGGGTCACGCCCACCGCCACACGGGTGCTGCCCGCCGACGCCGATCGGGACACGTGGCTAGCCGCCCGCCGCGAAGGCATCGGATCCTCCGACGTCGCCGCGATCCTCGGCGTCGCCGACAAGCGCACCGCCCTGCACGTCTACCGTGACAAGCGCGGCGAACTCCTCGACGAGGACAACGAGTACGCCCTGTGGGGTCGACTGCTGGAGGAACCCGTCGCCCGAGAGTGGGCACGGCGGAACCGGTCGGTGATCCAGCGTGTCGGCCTGGTCGCGCACGTGGACGAGCCGTGGCGCATGACGACCCTGGACCGGATGGTGCTGGAGTGCCCGTTGGACCGCTCCACCCGGCAACGCTGCGCCCTGGAAGTCAAGTGCCGTAACGCGTTCGTGGCACACCGCTGGCGCGGCGACATACCCGACGACGTGCTTGCCCAGACCACATGGGAGTACGACGTCACCGGCTACGACCACATCCACACCGCGGTACTCATCGGCGGCAACGACTACCGGCAGTCGGTGGTACGCCGCGACGAGCAGGTCGCCGCCTACGTGCGCGCCGAGGTCAGCCGGTTCCGCGAGCAGCACCTCACCGCGGGCGTACCGCCGGCATGGAACCCGGACAAGGCCGAGGCGGTCATCGAGCTGGACAAGTTGATGCACGCCGACCGCGATCCCGGGTCGGTGGAGTGCGACCTGGAGACCGTCGGCGAGCTGATGGACTATGTCGCCGCGCAGGGCGAGGAGTCCGACGCCCGCAAACGCAAGAAGGCCGCCCAGGCGGCGCTGGCGCTGGCCGCCGGCGGGCATTCGCACGTCACATTCTCCGGCGAGCTGGCCTACCACTACCGGCCCGGCCGGCACCGCTCCTGCGACCTTGAACGGCTACTGGAGCAGTGGCCCGACGCGTACGCCGCCTGCGTGACCGACAAGCCCACCTACACCCTGGTCATCTCCTCCGACTACAAGGGACGGTCAAATGTCCGCGAGTAGCCTGCGCCAACGCGCCGCCACCCAGCCCACGACGGACGCCACATGGCAGCCGCCCGCCGGGCCTGATCTGGACGGGCCCGCCTCCGACGACCCCGCCGAGCCGTTGCCCGACATCGAGTACACGGCGCCTATCGCCGACGTCGAGCAGGTGCCGGTCCACGTCGCCTGGGCCCGAGTGATGGCCGACGTGCAGTCCATCCGCAAGGGCGACCGCCGCGACGACGTGGGCGGCCGGTACAACTTCCGCGGCGTCGATCGGGTCATCAACGCTGTCGGGCCGGCGCTGCGCCGACACGGCGTCCTGGTGCTACCCACCAAGATCGTGTCG
>JAEHDK010000482.1 GCA_016880465.1 Micromonosporaceae bacterium | reverse complement strand
GATCGTGCTCGGCCTCGGCCAGTATGCCGTTCTCGATATCCTCATAGTGAAGGATCAGATTGCCGTCCTCCTTCTCCGTGATCTCAGCCACGCGGCCCTTCACGAAGTTGGCTCCCATATCCTTCGCCTGCTCATAGAACTCGTCGTAGCGCTTGCCGGCCGCCCGGATGTCCATGTAGTGCATGGTCACGTCGGCCAGCGGCAGGGTCCCCATGATGAGCTGGTTCTGCTTGACCGAGTACATGCAGCAGACCTTCGAGCACAGCGGATTGCCGACGGTCTTGTCCCGCGAACCGGTACAGGAGACGTAGGCGATCCGCTCCGGGATCTTCCCGTCGCTGGGTCGCAGGATGGTGTTGTAGGGGCGGGTCGGGGCGAGCAGCCGGTCCATTTCCATGCCCGTGATCACGTTGGGGTACCGGCCGTAGCCGTACTCCGGCTTCAAATCCGCGGCGAACAGCTTGAAGCCGGTGGAGACCACCACGGCCCCGACGGTCACCTCGCTGTTCCTGTCCCGCTGCTCGAAATCGATCGCGCCGGCCGGGCACGCCGAGACACACTGCTGGCATTCGGAGCACACCCCGCAGTCGAGGCAGCCACCCGCCGCCACCCGCGCCTGCTGCTCGCTCAGCGCCGGCTCGAGCTCGGCGAAGTCGGTCGGTGCAGCCGAGAAGCCCGGCCGGGGCAGGCTCGGATCGCGCCGGGTATGGCTCTTCTGCCGCGCCAGCACATCGGCCTTCGCCACGACGCCGAGCCGATCGTCCAGGGCGGAGAATCCCGCGAGCGGCCGTCCCTGCAACCAGTTGTCGATCATGAAGGCGGCCCGGCGTCCGGCGCCCACCGCCTGCGTGATGTCGGTGGGACCCGCGGTGACGTCACCGGCGGCGAACAGGTAGGGCACCGTGGTCTGCATCGTCTTCGGGTCGATCGGGATCCGATCTCCGGCGCCGGTCCGGACCAGGACCTCGAACGGGCCCGGCTCGGGTGCCATCCCGATGGCCGCGATCACCGCGTCGCAGGCAAGGACGGACTCGCTGCCGGGCACCGGCTCCGGCCGCCGCCGCCCGGAGGCGTCCGGCTCGCCCAGCCGCATCCGGGTGCAGCGCAGCCCGGTGACCGAACCGTCGGGACCGGTGACGACCTCGACGGGGGCGGTGCGGAACGCGAACCGCACCCCCTCCTTCACCGCGTCGTCGACCTCGGCTTCGTGCGCGGGCATCTCCACCCGGCCCCGCCGGTAGGCCACCGTCGTCGCAGCCGCGCCGAGCCGCCGCGCGGTACGGGCGGCGTCCATCGCGACGTTGCCGCCACCGACCACGACCACCCGCTTGCCGGCCAGCTCCGGGGCGTCGTCGAGGCGCACGGCGCGCAGGAAGTCCAGCCCGGACAGGACGCCGGAAGCCTGGTCGCCGGGCACGCCGAGGGCGGTCGCCCGCGGGGTGCCGGTGGCCAGCAGCACGGCGTCGTACCCCTCGGCCTTGAGCGCCGCCAGGTCGTCGACGCGGTGTGACGTGACGATCTGGACGCCGAGCGCGGTGACGTTCGCGATGTCCTGGGCCACGACCTCCTGCGGCAGCCGGTAGGCGGGCAGCGCGTGCCGGAGGAAACCGCCCGGCTCCGCCTCCGCCTCGACGATGCGTACCCGGTAGCCCTGCCGGGCCAGTTGCCACGCCGCGGTCAGCCCCGCCGGACCGGAGCCCACGATCGCCACGCTCTTGCCGTTCGGTGCCGCCGGCTCGACGCCGGGACCGTTCCTGAGCGCGTAGTGGCGGTCGGCGACGAACCGCTTGAGCCGGCGGATGGGGATGGCGGCGTCGACCTCGCCACGCGTGCACTCGCTCTCACAGGGCGCGTAGCAGGCCCGGCCGAGCGTCCCGACGAGCGGGGTGGCCTCGAGGATGAGCTGGAAGGCCTCCTCGTACTTGCCGTTGCGGACCAGCGACACGTAGCCGTGGGCCTTGATCCCGGCCGGGCAGGTGTCGATGCAGGGCGAGGTGCCCGTGCGCGTGATCAGGGCCTTCTTCGGCACCGCCTGCGGGAAGGCGATGTGGGCGGCCCGCCGGCCGACCAGGTTGGCGTTGAACTCGTCCGGCACGGCGACCGTGCACGCGGTCTGGCACTCGCTGCACCCGGTGCAGGCCGACCAATCCACGAAGGTCGGCTTCTCCCGGATGCTGGCACTGAAGCCGCCGTCCGGGGTGCGCCGGATCCCAGTGACCTCGCTGTAGGTCTTCGTGGTCACGTTCGGGTGATTGATGGTCGACGACATCTTCGGCCCCGAGATACAGCTCGCACAGTCCAGGGTCGGGAAGACCTTGCTCAGCAGGATCATCCGCCCGCCGACGCTGGCCTCCTTCTCGACAAGCAGGACCTTGTAGCCCATGTCGCCGAGCTTGATTGACGACTCCATCCCGCCGATGCCGCTGCCGACAACCAGGACGTCGTAATCCATGTATGGCTCCAGTTCTTCAGGAGCCGGCGCTGCCGTGCGGCTGCGCCGGCGACCCGCTAGATGAAGAGGTTGACGTTCGACTGGTCCGCGTCAGCCAAGTAGCTGGCCACGCCCGCATACTCCAGACCGTCGATCAGCTCTTCCTTAAGCAGCCCCATGACGTCCATCGACATCGTGCAGGCGACCATCTTCACGCCCTGCTCGCGTGCCTCGGTGATCAGCTCCTGCAGCGGCATGACGTTCGCCTGTCGCATGACCCGTTTCATCAGCTTCGGGCCGGCACCAGCGAAGTTCATCTGCGACAGCGACAGTCGCTCGGGCCCCCTCGGCATCATCCAGGCGAAGGCCCTTTGCACCAGCGTCTTGCCGTTCACCGTGACCTTCTCGGGGCGGCGCAGCGCGTTGAGACCCCAGAAGGTGAAGAACATGGTCACCTCGTCGTCCATCGCCGCGGCGCCGTTGGCGATGACGAAAGCGGCCATCACCTTGTCGAACTCCCCGCTGAAGACGATGATCGTCTTCCTGCCCGTGCCCACCGCTCCGGGTCCCCTTCCGCCTATGTGTCGCTCAGGCCGCGGCCAGGTACACGGGGCCGAGTCCGGCCAACGTGTCCGAGAACTCGCGCATGTACTTCACGAACGGCTCCGCGCACACGGAGCAGAGCGCCGCCATCTTCAGTCGCTGCGGCTCTATGCCCTTCTCCGCCATCACCTCTTGTGCTCGCGCGGCGATCCGCGCAGTGCGCTGCGCGCAGTCGGTCAGCAGCGCACACTCCTCGCCATCGGAGGCGATGAAGACCCCGTCGAACCCTTGGGCAAGGGCATGGAGAAGCCACGCCGGCTTGAGTCCGCTGCTGCATGGGACGCTCATAACCGACACGGTGGCCGGGTAGTGCAGATGCCTGCTGCCGGCCAGGTCGATACCGGGGTCGGAGATGTTGTTGGTCGAGAACACGAGAATTCTCGGTGTGGAGTCCGCCCGCGCACTCGCCGGCATGGCTACTTCATCTTTCGCAGGAAGAGCCGGAGGTAGCCGGCCTCCTCCAGCGAGCCGAGGAAGTCGTGGCCCATCTTCGCCGACCAGGCAGGAAGGTCCTTCAGAGTTCCCGAGTCGGTCGCCAGCACCTCCATCACCCCACCGACCGGAACCGTGCGGATGCCCTTCTTCGCGGCGAGGATCGGGCCGGGGCAGGAGGTGCCGCGCGCGTCCACGACCTGGTCCGCGGTCAGAGCCTTCAGGTCATCAGTACCAACGGTCATCGCGGTGTCTCCTTCTCCACGCCTACTTGCCAGGGATACCATGCCCCCTAGGGTATGTGGGCCGCTCTGGAGGCTGATAGGGGCCAATGGCCCGTACACATTGGCGAGCTTCGCGCGCAGGCAGGGACCAAGTACCCGCCGATCCTGGACCAATGGCGGCTGGACTTCAGCCACGAGCACGGCTGTCAACCCGGCGAATCGCGGTTCTGGAACGGGCAAGGGTGGACGTGAGCGACCAGGCATACTCACCCCGGTTGCGCGGCAGCGGGCAAAGCGCCGGTGGCGTTCGCGGCAGGCCCGAGAGCGGTAGGCCATGACGCCATGATGCTCGACGCCTTGAACAACGGCTCTGGTCGCGCAGAACGCACGGAGAGTCATCTGACGGCGGCTCGTGTCGTGTCGGGTGTCCGCGACTGCCCCGCGGCGTCGGTGCGGACCGTCGTGGCACTCACTCGACGCCGCCGCAGCAGGACGCCGGCGCTGGCCGCGGCGATCGCCGTGGCCGTCAGTACCGTCCAGCCGGCTGCGCTAGCCAGCAGCCAGTGGCGCGGGGCAGCGGGTACCTGCTGGAGGAGTACGAAGGCGGCCATGGCGACGACGAACCAGCCGAATGCCTTGCGGAGCACATCTTGGCTGACCCTGCCGGCGAACCGGCCGCCGAGGACGCTGCCGGCGACGGCGGCGGCGGTGACGGCGAGGGCCAGGCCCCAGTGGATGTGGACGCTGTGCAGGTAGCCGACCAGGCCGGCGGTGGACTTCATCGCGATGACGAGCAGCGAGGTGCCCACGGCGGTGGCCATGGGTAGGCCGCCGAGCAGGGCGAGGGCGGGGACGACGAGGAACCCGCCGCCGGCGCCCACGAGGCCGGTGACGAGGCCGACGAGGACCCCGTCGAGCAGCACCCTGCTGACCGGTAGCTCGTGCGGCACGGGGCGTGCGGTACGGAGGCGCCGGCCACGGAGCATCGCGACGGCGGTGGCAAGCATCATGAGGCCGAAGCCGACGAGAAGCCACTGGCCGGGGATGTACTCGGCAACACGGCCACCCGCGTAGGCGCCTGACATGCCCGCGACGCCGAAGACGGCGCCGGTGCGCCACCGCACCCGCCCGGCACGGGCGTGCGGGATGAGCGCGAACGCCGCGGTGACCGCGACCACGAACAGGCTCATGGCGATGGCTTCTTTGGTCGGTACCCGGGCGATATAGACCAGGATCGGCACGGTGAGGATCGACCCGCCGCCGCCGAGCAGGCCGAGGGTGACGCCGATGAGGGTCGCCGCGGCGAGGATGGCGGTGAGGGTCATGCCCGCACCGGGCCGGCGTCGACCAGTTGGCGTACGACGGTGTCGATGTCACAGTCGGCGGCGCGGTTGAACGGCAGCTTCGACAGCAGGGTGCCCATGAGGCAGGTGTTGGTCAGTGCCGCTGCAGCCAGGCCGGCGCCGACGGCGGCCGAGAACCATTGCAGCCCGGGGACGGCGAGGCTGCCCAGGATGCCGATGAGGACGAGGGTGCCGGCGGTGAGCCGGACCTGGCGTTCGAGGTCCCAGCTGCGCCGGCCGCGGTTGAGTGGGGCGCCGGCCTGTTGCCAGGCCAGGATGCCGCCGTCGAGGATGTGCAGGTTGGTCATTCCGGTTTCGGCGAGGATCTGTTCGGCCTGGCCGGCCCGGCTGCCGGAGCGGCAGATCAGCACGACCTGGTCGAGGTGGCGGCTGACGTCGTCGCGGTGTTCGCGCAGCAGGTGCAGGGGGACGTTGTAGGAGCCGGGGATGTGGGCGGTCTCGAACTCCGCCGGAGTTCTTACGTCCAGCAAGCGCGGGCCGTCGTCGCGGGCCAGCCAGTCGCGGACGGTGACGGGGTCAAGCCGGGCGGGGCGGTGCTGGGTGGTCACGGGTCACCTTTCACAACGGAAACGCGGGTGGGCAGACGCCCGGGGCGCCGGTGTGGTCCGGCGGCGTCGGGATGAGGTCAGGCGGCTGGCACGGCGATGGGCAGGCCGGCGATGCGGGCGTTGTCGTAGTCATCGTCGATGGCGACCACGTCGCGGCCGGCGCGGTGTAGCAGCGACGCGGCGATCGAGGCGCGGTAACCGGCGGCGCAGTGCACCCACAGCCGCCGATCGGCGGGCACCTCGTGCAGGCGGGCGGGCAGCTCGTGGATCGGGATGTGCACGGTGCCGTCCACGTTCGAGCCGCGGCGTTCGTCGTTGCGGCGCACGTCCAGCACGACCGGGTGCTCGCGGTGCTCGTTGATGACCGCGGCGAGATCTTCGAAGGTGGCGGTCGGGTACGAGTCCAACGGGCCGCCGCCGGCCCAGTCCGCCGGCTTGCCGGTGGCCGCCGCGGCGGGCCGGTCGATGCCGATGCGGGCCAGGTCACGCTGGGCCGCGGCGACGTCGGCGGCGGTCTCACCCAGGAGGGTGACCGGGGTGCCCCACGGGATCAGCCAACCGAGGTAGGTGACGAAGCTGTCGTGCAGCGCGAAGTTGAGCGTGCCCGGTAGATGCCCGGCGGCGAACGCGATGCGATTGCGCAGGTCGACAACCCACTCACCGGAGTCGATCCGGCGGCGCAGCTCGGCCGGATCTGCCGTACGCGGCGGGGACAGGTCGACCGGGGCCGGGCCGGCGGCGTTGGCCGGGCCCATGTGCGCGTAGTAGGCCGGGTAGGCGTCCAACCCGGCCAGCAATGTCGCGACGAACTCCTCCTCGGCCTGGGTCAGCGCCGGGTTCACCCGCGCCTCGATCGCCAGGGTTGAGGCGGTGCCCTCGGACTGGGTGGCCGAGCAGAAACTGCCGAACCCGTGCGTCGGGTAGACCGGGGTCTCGGCGGGCAGTTCCCGAGCCAGCCGGTGGGCCGAGGCGTGCTGGTGGCGGGCCAGGGTCTGCGCGTGCTGGGCGCCGAGCAGGTCCGGGCGGCCGGTCGAGCCGTACAGCAACGACCCGCCGGTGAAGGCCGCCAATACCCTGCCGTCGACCTCCAGCACGTAGGCCAGGTGGGTGAACGTGTGCCCCGGCGTGTGCAGCACCCGTACCCGCATCCGCGGACCGGCCTGCAGCACGTCACCGTCGCGCACGGCGAGCCGCTGGTAGCCGACCCGGTCGTCGGCGGAGACCGCGTAGGCGGCACCGATCCGCTCGGCGAGCGCGTACCCGCCGGTGACGTAGTCGTTGTGGATGTGGGTCTCCAGCACGTGCGTGACCCGCAACCCGTGCGCGGCCACCACGTCCGACACCCGGTCGGTGTCACGCTGCGGATCGACCACGACGGCGTACGCGCCGTCATGGACGAGGTAGCTGCGGTCTCCCAACGATGGGGTGTCGATCGCGACGATCTCAACGATCGGTGTCTTCAGGTCCACGACTGCGGGTCCTCTCCGGTCTGGTGCTGGCCCGGCTAGCCCGGCCTCAAATACCCCCAGGGGTATCTTCCCGTTCACCATAGCGCGCTATCTCCGGCGTCCGTCAAGCGACGGGGCGTCGGTTCGTTGAGTTCGTCACACGATCGTCCGCTATACCCCGATGGGTATCGGGAAGGACGGGTCCTTGGCGGGCGACGATGTCCGTGGCACCGGGACGCACTTGTTCGATACCCATACCCCTAGGCGTATGCTGGATCCGATCCACGAGGGGAGGGGAGTGTCAGATGCACGTAAGTGAGGACGCCGTCGGCGATGTCGTCAAACGACTGCGACGGGCCGAGGGCCAGATCCGAGGCGTGATCGCCATGCTCGAGTCCGGCCGCGACTGCGCCGATGTGGTGACCCAGATGGCAGCCGTGTCACGCGCGCTGGACCGCGCCGGCTTCAAGATCATTGCGAGTGGCCTGCAGCAGTGCGTGGCCGCCCAGGCCGAGGGCGAGGACCAGGCGGCCAACCTGCGGCAGATGGAGAAGCTGTTCATGTCCCTTGCGTGATCTTGACCCTACCGTGACGGATATTCCGAGGAGCGATGACATGGACCACGCGCAGTCGACCGCGGCGCCGGAGCGCGTCGAACAGATGGATGTCCGGTTCGTGTCCGGGGAGGCTTACGAGGCGACGGTTCGGGGACACCGGGTTCTGGTGGACCAGCCGCCCGACGTTGGCGGGCAGGACACCGCGCCGACCCCCACCGAACTGTTCGTCGTGTCCCTGGCCACCTGCATCGCGTTCTACGCCGGCCGGTACCTGACCCGGCACGGCTTGAGCCGCGACGGCCTAGGGGTGTCGGCCGGCTACCAGATGGCGACCGACCGTCCGGCCCGGGTCAGCGCCGTCCACCTGACCATACGGGTACCGGCCGACGTGCCGCCCGACCGGTGGCCGGCGCTGCACGCGGTCGCATCGCACTGCACCGTGCACAACAGCCTGATCACCCCACCGTCGGTGGCTATCGACCTGGTCTGAGCCTCGCGCGCAGACCCTCGCCCCGTCCTTTCCAGCCTCAATCCTTGACGGCGCACACCACTGTGTCGATGGCATCGACGGTGCCTCGCTCCGTCTGCACGGGCCGCCGGGCGCGTTCGGCCCGGCGTACCCGCACGCCGGGCAGTTCGGCCACGATCGCCTCCGGCGTATAGAGGATGTCCGGCTCGGGCGGCCCGCCCACGCCTTCGGCGATGTTGCTCACGTCGTGCCCGACCACCAGGATGCAGCCGCCCGGGGCAAGGGCTGCCACCGCCCGTGCCAACACCGCGGCGCGCTCCGCCGCCACCACATGCAAGTAGGCGACGAGCACCGCGTCGAAGACACCAGCATCAGGCTGGTAGTCGCGGATGTCCGCGACCACCCACTCCACGCTCACTCCACGGGCGGCAGCCAGGTCGCGCGCTCGCCCGATGGCGACCGGGGAGAAGTCCACCGCAGTGACCCGCCAACCCATTTCGGCCAACCAGATCGCGTTGCGTCCCTCGCCGGCACCGATGTCCAACGCGCGGCCCGCCGGCAGGCCAGCGAACTCCCGCACGACGAACCGGTTCGGTTCCGCTCCCCAAACCAGGTCGCTGGCCGCGTACCGCGCGTCCCAACCGGCGCTGTCCACCAGGCCCTCCCTCGGATCGGCGTCCTCACCCAGGTACATCATGTCGCCAGCCCGATCGTGGGGCGCAACCAGGCGTCGATCAGGGCCGAACGGCCCTTGCCGCAGGCCGCGCGGACGAGGTGTGGGGGACGTATCTCGGGCAGCCTGCTGCTCGTGGAAGACGACCCTGCGCGAGCAGAGCCTCGACGCGGTCTTTCCACCCGCCGGCCGGGTCGTATCCGTCTACTTTGGACCGCCACCGGCCCTGCCGGACGACGCCCGGCCGGCAACCGTTCGCGCGATGGCGGCTGGCGGCGGGCCGTTGACCGACATGACCGGGTCGGCGGCCGGCTACGACCGGCGGCCGAAGGTCTCCCGCACGTCATCGCCCATCCGAGTGAGCGTGGTGCTTACCGCGTCGGCGAGCAGCCGGCCCATATCGTGGATGTCGGCACGTACCGCCTCATCCTTCACTGCGTTGCCGGTCGCCTCGAAGATGTCCGCCATCTTCTGGCGCAGCGCTTCAAGAGCGCCGGAGAGTTCGCCGTCCTTGGCCTGCTCCAGGTGCAGCTTGAGCTTTAGCCCCAGAGCGTCGAGCCGCTCGGACAGCTCGTTCCACGTCGTCCGACCTTCGTTCATCGCCACTCCCTCGGTCCGAGGCCTACGTCGCGGCATCGCCCGTAGGCACTTCACTACCACCGTAGGCACCGGTACGCGACGGCAGCACGGGCCATTGAACCCGGTGGCCACGTCGACCGACCCTTCCCGGCTCAGAGGCAGCCGTCATACCGAGCCCTTGACCGTACGCTAACCGCCCTGATCGACGTCAGCCGCGGGCTGCGCCGGCGCCTAGAACGGCGGCGATTCCCAGCACGCTGCGAGGTGCGTACGGTTGGCGCCATAGTCCGCCGTGCGCCGCCCCGAAGGCCTCTTCGCGCCACGGGACAACGTCCGCCTGCCGGCCAGCGCACAGGTCGTGCACGAGTAGCGCCGCCATGAGCGTGTTGCTGGTCGCCGGCTCGAACACCTCGACGCCGAACCGGTGCGCGCCGGCGAAGGCCGCGGCGAGCAGCCGGTTCCTCACGACGCTGCGGGTCCGGGTCGATGGCGCGATCCGCAGCGACACCGGAGTACCGGAGGAACGGGCAGCGGTCGCCCGCCAGCGCTGCAGCCGCTTCGCGAGCGCGTAGTTGGGCCCTTGCTGCAGCACCAGGCTGTCGTTGATACCCGGGTCCGCCCCCGGCGGGTAGTTGCGCGCCAACAGCCGTCCGCCGCTGACGATCCGGAGTGGCTGCCGGACGCGGCCGATGCCCTCCTTCGCCGCCCATCGCCGGTCCGCCTCCGCCACAGCGGCGCTGGGGACGGCGAATACGTCCGTCGGCGTTGCCAGGAAGGCGAGCGTGATGTCGCGTCGCTGGGAGAGCAGCTGCTGGCTGAGCGCGTCCACCGCAGCTGTCACCCGCACGTGCTCCGAGCCTTCGGCGTAGACGTAGTTCCCCAGCACCAGCGGTCCGGCCATGTCGGACAGCCAGGCCGCGACCCGGTGTGACTCGTGGAGCAGGTTGGCTCCCAGGCCGACTCCGGTGGACTCGTCATGTCCGGCGGTCGCGGCCGGGACATGCAACCGACCCCCGCACCGGTGGGCGAGGCCGAGCAGCCGTTGCCACACCGCGGGCTGTGGCAGGTCCACTGCGACGACCTCTGCGCCCCAGCGCAGGAGCGCAGTCAACGGACTCATCTCGGCGCCCGCGCCGAGCACGACGATCCGGCGCCCAGCAAGCGAGAGCCAGTCGGGGTTGTCCAGGACCAGGCGGACCGCGTCCGCGCACGAAGGCTCGATGATCCCGGCCACGACCCAGGCGTCCAACCGACGCAGCAGGCCGCTACCGCGCAGCCGTTGGCCTCGGTACGGCAGCACCAACTCGCTCTCCACAGTTGCGGATCCGGCCACGGTCGCCGTGCGCAGTGGCTTGTCGACTGGAATCCGCGGCGCCGCAGCGAGATCCAGGTCACCATCAGCAGTGCTGACCCGCATCCGGGCATATAGGGACGACATGCCGTCCCGGGCCACGCTCACCGCCGCGTCGACCGACAACAGGCCCGCTTCCACCAAGCGCCGGAAGTGCACCCGGTACTCGCGCCGCCACGACGTCTCCGCCTCCGCAGCACGCGCGCCGAGCGGATCCACCCCCCGCAACGCGTCCGCGACCACCGCCCGCCCGAACGCGGAAGTGCTGCGGCCGGAGCCGGAGCGCGGGAAGACGACGCCGGTCTCAGTCGTGGAGTCGATGTCCATGACCGCGATCCTGCCAGCCTCGGACCCGACCGTCCCCGTACGGCCGCGGGCAATGTGCCCCTGTGGGTTCGGCCGTCCCGGTCACCTATGTCGAGTAGGCGTCGCGTCGCGCACCCGGATCCTGACCCGGGTTGCGTTCGCGCCCTTGCTCATCCCACCGAACACCGAGTGGCGTTAGAGGCAGGTGGCCACGCTGCAGCACCTGCGCCGTCCGCTCGGGTCCAGGAACAGCCAACCGCAGTGCTCGTGGCGGCACGCGCACACCGTGTGCCAGCGGGGATCGCTGAGCAGTTGGGCGGCACTCTGCGCGGCGGCGTGCACCGGCAGCCTGAGCCCCACGGCCGGAGACAACGTCCAGCGGCCCAGCCCGGTCCAGTACGGCGGCGGCCTCGCGCGGGGCGCGCCGACCCATTCGCACCAGGCGGGTGACGGTCGCCTGGTCGGCCAGGTCCATGTGCCCGGCCCAGACGGCGAGGGTGGCATAGCCGCGCAACAAGTCCCCACCCGACCGGCGCGGGCAGCCCAACCCGTGTACGTGTTGCAGAAGTCCGGGGCGGGGTGTCCGCCGATGCTCCACGGCAGCCATTCGTCGCGTACCCGCACCAGGTACGTCGGACCGTCGGGCCGGTCCAGCCGGGGGTCCCCGCGCAGCATCTGTTGGTGCAACTCCTGCAACCCGTAACCCGGTTCGACACCCAACTCGACGTCCAGCACCTTGGCGGTGACGTCGTACAGGCGCAGCGGTTCTCTGAACTTTGAAGATCAAGTGATGCCTGGGCTGGCGGGCGCGCCCTCGCATTGACCTCCACCTGACGCATTACTCGCAAGCGTGAGCGAGCGTTACCGGGGATGGCTGAGCCCTTGCGATGCCGCACCCATCCTTGCTCCTCCCTGACGAGGACCTGGCTGGGCTGAGGGCAGGTGGTTGTCCTGCCGGGCGAGGCCGGCGACGAGGGCGGCTAAGGCGTCACGCCACAGGTGTTCCGCGTTCTCGGGATCGATCATGCAGCGTAGTTCCACCGCGGCCATGCCTTCGCACATCGCATGGAATGCCAGGGCTGCGTCGCCGACGGAGCGAACGCCGAGGCGGGCGATGCGCCGTTCGAGTTCGGCGAACGCGGTCTGCGCGGATGGGCGGAACCGTTGGATGACCTCGGAGGGTGTGGCGACCTGCTGCACGCCGATCCGGAACAGCGACGGGTGCTCCAGGGCGAAGCGCCGAAACACCGACACCGCAGAATCTACGAGATCGGCGCCGGGATCGTCGGTTGCGGGCAGGGCGGCTATCCCGGCGCCGAGGATGTCGAAGGCTCGCTCGCCCAGCGCGGCTAGCAGTCCCGCTCTTGACCCGTAGACGGTATAGACGGCGCGGGTGGTAGTTCCCACGCGGTCGGCCACGGCCCGTACGGACAGCCCTTCGACGCCGCCGCGCTCGATCAGTTCCTCCGCCGCGTCCAGCAGTGCTGCGGCCATTCGATCGTCGTGTTTGCGTCGCCGTCCCATCTTGCCAGCATACCGTGACACTGTTACGTTACACCGTATCGAAATGGAGGGGGCGCCATGGGTATGTCGGTACTCGCCCGACAGTTCGGCCACCCGCGTGGCCTGGTCGGCCGGCTGGTGGGCCGGGGAATGGCCCGGGGAAACCGGGACTTCAACACCTGGGTCGTCCAAGCGCTGCGCAAGCGGCGCGACTCGGACGGCGTGACTCGGGTGGTTGAACTCGGCCCCGGCCCTGGTGTCGGCTTGGCGTGCCTGCTGGATGCGTTCCCTCGTGCACAGGTGTGGGGCGTGGACCAATCATCGGCGATGCTCGGCCAGGCCCGGCGGCACAACGCGCCGGCAGTGGGGGCGGGCCGATTGCAGCTGGTGCGGGGAGGCACGTCGGCGGTGCAGGGGTTCGCTCCGCTGGACCTGATCGTCGCGGTCCACGTGCTGTACTTCTGGCCGGACCCAGTTCGGGAAATCACCCTGTTATGCGCGGCGCTGGCGCCCACGGGAACGCTCGCGCTTGGCTACCAGCTGCGTCCTTACATGCCCCGGATGGCCCAGCAAGAGTTCCCGCGAGCGGGTCACCGTGTCTACGAGGCCGATGACGAAGTCCGGTACGTGTTCACAGAGGCGGGATTCATCGATGTCGACATCGTCGTCAAGGGGCCAGCCGACGCTCCACATGGGCGCCTCGCGCTCGCCAGTCGGTAAGCCGTCCCAGCACTATCCGTGGCCCACACCGGTGCGCCGCGTCCCGCCACGGCACCCGGGTGCGTAACGAACAGGCATCCAGCTATCGGCCTGCCGATGACTGCGCTACTGGCCATCGCGCTGCGGCGTC
Organism: Micromonosporaceae bacterium; assembly: GCA_016880465.1. GTDB lineage: Bacteria > Actinomycetota > Actinomycetes > Mycobacteriales > Micromonosporaceae > EFPC-2. Next base: position 12,068 of record JAEHDK010000482.1, on the reverse strand, counting down.
CCACCGAATACCGGCAGTTGTTCCGGAGGACGCAGAGCGGCTGACGACTGGTCCGGCTCCCGCTCATCGGCTGTTGCGGTTGGATCTGATGATCGTCGACCTGCTTCCCGTTGGGCATCGCCGCCGCGAGCACCGTCACGCAGCTACCACCGTCCGAGCGACAGGGCTAGGTCGCGCGAGTCGGCCCGAGTTCGACGGTCACGGTCTGGCCGCGCATCTTGCGCATCTGTTGGTACTCGGACCTCATGGCCGACTTCGCGACCGTCTGGCAGGCGGCGAACAAAGTCGTCTACGCCACGACCCTGGCCGCGGTCTCAACCGCCAACACCCGGCTCGAGCGCCATTTCGACCCACCGCGGTACACGAACTGAAGGCCGCGGCCAGCAGCGATCTCACCGCGGGAGGTGCGATCCTCGCGGGGCAGGCTTTCAGGGCCGGGCTGGTTGACGAGTGCCACCTGTTCGTCTGGCCCATGGTCGTCGGTGCGGGTAAGCCGGCGCTGCCGACGGACGGGGCACCCGCAGCGGCACCCGTACCTTGAGCTGCTTCAAGCAGGCGGTGCTGGTGATCCGCTGGTCACGGGGGGCGCCGCCCCGCCACCTGGCCGTCAACGCGATCACCAACGGCGCTGGCTGGAGTGGTCGGCGTTCGTGGCGTGGCTGACGCAGCGGCCGGCGTACGAACTCCTCACCCAGCAACTGAAGAGTTTCGCCGGCGACCGACCTGGCGAGTAACCGCCGTACTACCTGGCTGGTCGGTTCTGCGCTGTCTTGGTCCGAGCCGGATTACGGACCGGTAACCTGTGCGACAGACGAATGGCCAGGAGGCTTGGAGGGCTCATGGGGTTGGTCGACATCAGTGGATGTCATCACGTCCGACTCACCGTCACGGACATCGTTAGGTCGCGGTCGTTCTACACAGAGATCCTCGGTTTCGAAGTACTGGCACAATCACCAGGCGATCCACAGGATCCGGTCGTACGCCAAGACCCGAATCAGCTTTACGGCGGAGTGGTGATGCGCGCAGGCACCGTTGTCGTCGGGCTTCGGCCGGTCGCACCGCCGACCGATCGCTTTGCGTCGGACCGAGTTGGCTTGGATCACCTGAGCTTCTCGGTCGGTTCCCGCGTCGCGCTTGAGGAAGCCGCACGCGGATTCGCTGAGCGCGGCGTCACGCATGGCGAGGTGAAGGACTTGCCTGCTTTCGGCGTCGCCATCTTGTCAGTGGACGACCCGGACGGCATCCACCTGGAGCTGTCCGCTCCGTTGTAGCGCCATCGGGCGGCGGGCGGTGTGGGTCTGTGGTGATTGTCGCGGCGACCAGCAGCCGCATCCGGCGGCGCAGCACCTGCGCGCGCGGTATCGATCGCGGGGGAGTGGCGACACCAGAGCCGATGGCACGCCCACCACGCTCCAGGCTTCCAGGAGCTGGTGCTCGTCGGGGATCACGGCCTCGTCATGGGCCAGGCGAAGGGCCACGTCTGGGCCGATCACGTACTTGGTCATCGGGGCCACCCTCCTGTGCGTCATCGGACGTCATGGGCCAGCTGGGCCCGTCTCACCGTACAGGCGGGCCGACGAGCTGGCCGCGTCGACGGTGCGGCCGGTGGTGCTGCACCTGCTGTGGCGCGGAGAGCTGACCACGGACCTGACCCGGCCGCTGGGCGGGCCGAGCGTGGTCAGCCGGCTGGCGGAGGTGGTGGACGAGCGGCGGGTGGTCGGCCGGGGTTCGATGCTCGACCCGCGGTGGACGCCTGCCGGGAGGTGCCACAGTCGAGGACCTACGCCGCCGCGTCTCGTCGAGGCGCCTGCCGGTCGAAGCGGTCGCCCTCGACAGCCGGCAGGTGCCTCGGCGCAAGCCGTCGTTCAGCCAGGCCAAGGCAGGCTGTTAGGTTGGCGCGATGCGCGGCTCGCGGTGGGTGGCAATGTTATGCGCGGTGGCTTTGGTTGGGGGTTGCGCTCCGCGGTCGCCGAGGGCGCGGCCGTCTCCCGGCGAGCTGCCGCAGGATCGGCCCTCGGCGAGTGCGTCGCCGTCGTCGAGCGGTGCGCAGTCGCCTGTGCTGGCCGGGCAGGCGTGTGCCGCCGAGGTGGCTCAGGCCAGGCAGGTCCGATTCGGGGTACGGAGCGCCAGCGAGCTCGGCGGTGTCGAGTTCGGCGCCGGGGCGGTCGGGGTCGTGCTGGCCCATGAGGCGCGGGCGAATGTGTGCAACTGGGTTCCCTACGCACGGGAGTTGGCCGCTCTGGGTTACCGTGCGCTCGCGTTCGACTTTTCCGGCCGCGGCGCGTCAGCCGCGGCCGACAACGCCGTGGACGCCGACGTCGCCGCGGCCGCGGCGCTTCTGCGTAGCGAGGGCGTACGGTCGGTGGTGCTGATGGGGGCGTCGATGGGAGGTACGGCGGTCGTTGGTGCGGCGGCGACCATCCAGCCGCGGGTGGCCGGCGTGGTGTGCTTGTCGGGGCCGCAGTTCTTCCAAGGCGTTCGCGCCCTCGACGCCGCCCGGGTGCTTGCGGCGCCGGTGCTGTACGCCGTCGGCGAGGGCGACACCACGTTCGCATCCGATGCTGATGCGATGTACCAGGTGACCCGGGCCGGACTTGGCACGCTGGTGAAGGTGCCCAGCACCGCCCACGGCACCCGGCTGCTCGACGTGGGCGTCAACGACGACCCGGCGGCCAAGAAGGTACGTGCCGAGGTCGCCGCGTTCCTGTACCGGGTTGCCCGGCCGAGTTGAGCTGCGCCGGCCCGGTTTCAGCCGCGCCTTATCAGCCGGGGTCGTGAGGCGCGACGCGGGCCGACGCCCGACACCCGGCGTCCAGTCGAGCAGTTCGCGCTCGGTTCGTGCGGCCGCAGTCCTGATTTCGCGCGCGTCCCTGTCGGCGGTCGTCGGATGAGTGGCGGGATGACCATGGCTGGACCCACGAGCATGACGGGCGCCACCAGCAACAAGCGACATGACAGCGTGGTTGCCCGACGTTCAGCTGCCGTCCTGCTCGGGTTCTGCCTCGGCGTTCTGCTCGCCGACCGGGGGTACCGGCGGGGTGTTGTAGGCGCGGCCGCGCTTTTGCAGGCGGGCCGACGAGCTGGCCGAGGCGTACTTCGCGGCTCGTAGCGCCGAACCGGCCTCGGTCTCCCGCGCGAGGTAGTTGAGCGCCTGCGCCTCCTCGGCGAGATCGGCCGCCAGCTGTTCGGGCGCACCGATCTGCGCCTGGGCGATCTCCCGCTGTGCCTGCTGGATCTCCTGCAGCGCCCCGTCCATGTCGCCGCTGCTCAGGTGACTGGAGGCGCGCCGCTTGGCTTGCTGCGCCCGCAGGTAGATCAGCTCGGTGCGTACCACCGGGTCGGGCACCCGGCCGGCAGCCTGATCGCCCGGTACCACGTTGACGTGCAGCGGCACCGTCACCGTGTGCTGCACCAGCGTCGGCAGCTCCACGTACGTGAAGGTCAGCGTCGCTACTTCGGTCAGGCCCAGCGCGGTGACCCCCGGGATGTCGAAGGTCAGCACGAGCTTGCGGGTCTCGTCGGCGTAGAAGCCGCCGAGTTCGATCAGCACGCCGTCCTCAACCGTGTTCGCCGGCAGATCGTTGACCACCAGCAGGCCCCGCACCACCGGGGTGAGCCGTACGTGCAGCGACGCGGCCTGGGCGGTCTGCGCGAGCAGGCCCTCCACCTCGCCGGCGATGAGTGCCACGGCGGTGTCCGGCTCCTCCGCGAAGTGCTCGTTGCCGGAGCCGCCGCGGGCGATCGCTGACATGATGCGCTCGTCGTAGCCGAGGCCGAAGCCGAGCGTCGAGGTGGTCACCCGGTGCGTGTACGCTTCGGCCGCCACCCGAGCCAGCCCGTCGGGGTCGGTGATGCCGGCGTTCGCGTGCCCGTCGCTGATGATCAGCACGGTGGCGCCGGCCGAGCCGGCCACCCGTCGGGCCTCCTGCAACCCGCGAAGGTAGCCGCCGGACAGGTCCGTGCTGCCGCGCGTATGCACACCCGCGATCGCCCGTTTGACCGCCGCCTTGTCGGTGAGCCGCCCCGCGGGCACCGCAACCTCGACCTGGCCGTCGAAGATCACCAGGCCGAAGTAGTCATGCGGGTCGAGCCGGTCGAGGAGGCTGGTCAGCGCGGTCTTCGCGCCGGCGAGCCGGCCGCCCTCCATCGAGCCGCTGCGGTCGAGCACGACCTGCAACGTGCTCGGCACCCGCTCGCCGGCATCGTCGGGCGCCGGCGGAGCGTTCAGCTCGATCATCACGGACAGCTGGTCGTCGGTCTCGATGGCAATCATCTCGACGTCGAGGTGGGCAGTGATGCGCACAGCGGTTACTCCTTCACCGGAGCCATCGGACCTCGCCGAGCGTAGTAACCGCGTACCACCGCGACGCGGCCACGATCATCCGGTGCGCCCGAGAGCGCGACCAGCGGCGTGCCGGACCCGGCCTTGGCTGTTTCCTCCTCGGCACCCGCTCGGCCTCGCACTCGACACGCTCTTCGGCCCGTCCGCACCCGGCGGCTTCGACGTCGAAGGGCTCATGCCGCCACCTACATGCACGAGCACGGCATACAACGCTGGGTCAGCTACCACCCGCCGACCGGTTCCGGGCCCTCCAGTACATCGAGGCGGCAATCTTCGTCGCACTGGCCACGGCCCGGATTGCGGTAGCTTCCGTGATCCATCCGGCGATGGGGCGTGGAATCAGTGGACCTTGGGTCCACGTGCGACACCATAGATCGCCATTTCTTGAGTCATTTTCTTTCTGTTCGCCACATTTGAGAAACATTTTGGTGGCCTAAGGACCTCGGAACGGGCACGAAGTCCTCTTGGGCGAGTACCTTCGGCCCGCGATCCTGTGCGTATTCGGAGCTCGCAGTGGGAGTTGATTGTCATGACGGACACGTCAGTCAAGGTCATTAATCGACGAGCATTTATCAAGGCGATCGGTGGCGCGGGAGCTGGCTTCGCGCTCTACGCCTACCTTCCCGGCGGCGGAACCCAGGCCGTGGCGATCATTCCCGGCGGCACGCTCGAACCGCAGTCCGTGCCCAAGTTCCGGACTCCGATGCTTATCCCGCCCGTCATGCCCCGGGCCGGCACGATCATGTCACCGGGCGGAAAGCCCACAGACTACTACGAAATCTCGGTACGGCAGTTCCGTCAGCAGATCCTACCGGTCGGGATGCCGGCTACCCCGGTATGGGGTTACGGCGCCGTACGCGCACAGAGCGACCGCGGGTTGTTGCTCCACAATGCACCGTCGCTCACGATCGAGGCGATGCACGGCCGACCCGTACGGGTGAAGTGGATCAATGAGCTGGTCGACGCAGCCGGCCGGTACCTGCCGCACCTGCTGCCGGTCGACCCGACGCTGCACTGGGCGAACCCGCCGGGCGGCGTGGACGGCCGGGACATGCGCCCGGAGTTCGCCGCGACGCCGGGCCCGTACACCGGCCCGGTGCCCCTCGTCACGCACCTGCACGGCGCGGCTGAGGTGGGCGACGAGAGCGACGGGTACGCCGAGGCGTGGTACCTGCCCGCTGCGACGAACATCCCGGCCGGCTACGCGAGGGCCGGCACATGGTACGAGTTCTTTGCCGGCAAGGCGACCGCCGGGTACGGCGCAGTCTGGGGACCGGGCTTCGCCACGTTCCAGTACCCGAACCCCGATCGCGCATCGACCAAGTGGTACCACGACCACGCGCTCGGCATGACCCGGCTGAACGTATACGCCGGACCGGCGGGCTTCTACCTGATCCGCGGCGGCCCGGACGGCGACAAGGCGGTGCTGGACAGCCGGTCCGGTGCGGTGGCCGTGCTCCCCGGGCCGGCCCCGAAGGAGAACGACAAATTCCCCTCGAACAAGACCTATTACGAAATACCAATCGCGATCCAGGACCGGTCGTTCAATGTGGACGGATCGCTCTTCTACCCGGACAGTCGCACGTTCTTCGACGGAATCGTCCGCGACTACATTCCCAACGGGCCGTTCTCGCCGATCTGGAACCCCGAGTTCTTCGGTAACATGATCATGGTGAACGGCAACACGTGGCCGCGCCAGACGGTCGAGCAGCGGCGCTACCGACTGCGGTTCCTCAACGGCTGCCAGTCCCGGTTCCTGATCCTCGATTTCAGCCAGATCCCAGGCGTACAGGTGTGGGCCATCGGCAACGAGGGCGGCTTCCTCGCCGCACCGGTGGACCTGACCGCCTCGAACGGCAACCGGCTGCTCATGGCCCTCGCGGAGCGTGCCGACCTGATCGTCGACTTCACCAACGTGCCGGTCGGCGAGCACGTGCTCGCCAACGTCGGACCGGACGAGCCGTTCGGCGGCGGTACGCCCGGCGTCGACTTCGAACCGGCCGACCCGGCCACCACGGGACAGGTCCTGCAGTTCCGCGTCGTGCCGCCGGTGCGACCGGATCCGTCGACGCCGCCGCAGTTCCTCGTGCTACCGGCGGTCGCGGCGCTGCCCGCCGAGGTCAGGACCCGGCCGTTGGCCCTCATCGAGCGGGCAGACACCGGCTTCGACGCGACCGGCGAGGAGGTCGAGGGACCGGTCGAGGCGCTGCTGGGCACCGTCACGGCCGGCATGGCCGAGGAGCGGCTGTGGATGGACCCGGTCACGGAGAACCCCGCCGTGGGCGACACCGAGGTCTGGGCCTTCTACAACACCACCGGTGACGCGCATCCCATGCACATCCACGAGCTGGCCTTCGAAGTGGTCAACCGCGAGGGCCTTGTCCTCGACGCCGGCGGCGAGGTGGTTCAGCCCATCCAGCTCGACGGCGTCGTCACGCCGCCCGAGCCGTGGGAGACGGGCGTCAAGGACACCGTGATCGCGCTGCCCGGCCAGGTGACGCGGGTGCGGGCCCAGTTCCCCAGGGCCGGCCAGTTCGTGTGGCACTGCCACATCGTCGAACACGAGGACAACGAGATGATGCGGCCGTACCGCATCGGCCCGGTGCAGCCCGGCCAGCCCGGCTGAGATCGGTGAAGCCCGGGGTGCGGTACGGCCGGCGCGGCCGCACCCCGCGGGCTCCGGCAACCACCAGGGGCCGCTGTGGCATCCGCACGGTCACGCTCTAGGGGCACGACCGGCGGCGCAAACGCTGGGACACACTGCACGGTCGATGGGCCGGACCGGATGGTGACCCCGTCGAGCGAAGGCGTCAGTTGGCCGGTAGCCGCAGAGCGGCGGGGGCGCCGTCCGGCACAGCGGGCCGGTGCGGCGACACCGGCGCCACCCGGCGGTACGGCGAGCCTTGCGCCGGCCGCGGGTCGGGTTCGCCGTGGTTGGGCCAGAACGCCATGGCGCGCTCGGCCTGGGCGGTGATGGTCAGCGCTGGGTTCACGCCGAGGTTCGCGCTCACCGCCGCCCCGTCGACCACGTGCAGTGCCGGATGGCCGAAGACCCGATGGTACGCGTCGATCACCCCACTGGACGCATCGGCGCCGATCACGCAGCCGCCGAGGATGTGCGCGGTGATCGGGATGTTGACCGCGTCGCTCCAGGACCCGCCGGGCACGCCACCGATCTCCTCGGCGAGCAGCCGCACGGCTTGATGTCCTTGCGGGATCCACGTCGGGTTCGGGGCGCCGTGACCCTGGGTGGTCGTCAGCCGGTGGCGGCCGTACCAGGATCGTCGATAGTGGACATTCAGCGAGTTGTTCAACGACTGCATGACCAGCACGATGATCGTGCGTTCGGACCAGCCGCGTGGGGTCAGCACCCGGCCGTAACGCAGCGGGTGGCGCAGCAGTTCCGCGAGCGCCCGGCCGAGGCGCCAGGGGCCGCCGTCGGTGAGCGCCGACTGCAGAAGACCCATGGCGTTGGCGCCCTTGCCGTAGCGGACGGGCTCCAGGTGGGTACGCGCGTCGGGGTGGAACGAGCTCGTGATGGCCACCCCGTCGGTGTAGTCGAGTCCTCGACGACGGGCCTGCCCGCGTGGCACGGCGGCGCCGAGGATCGCCTCCGAGTTGGTCCGGGTCAGCGCCCCCAACCGGGCCGAGAGCCCGGGCAGCGTACCGGTTGCACGCATCCGATGCAGCAGTCGCTGGGTGCCCAACGCTCCGGCCGCCAAGACCACCTCGTCGGCCTCGAAGATCTGCCGGTGCTGGGCGAGCCACGCACCGGTGCGCACCGTCTCGATCGTGTAGCCGCCCCCGGACCGCGGGCTGACCGCGGTGGCCGTGGTGAGCGGGAACACGTCCACGCCCAACCGCTCGGCCAGATGCAGGTAGTTCTTCGGCAACGTGTTCTTGGCGTTGTGCCGGCACCCGGTCATGCACGAGCCGCAGTGGCGGCAGCCGGCGCGGTCGGGGCCGGCGCCGCCGAAGTACGGATCGGCGACCATCTCCCCAGGACGTCCGAAGTGGACACCGACGGGGGCGGCGTGGAACGTGTGGCCGACCCCCATCTTCTCGGCCACCGCGCGCATGGCCAGGTCCGCGGCCGTGCTCCGGCCGTACGTGGCCACGCCGAGCATCCGCTTGGCCTGGTCAAAGTACGGCGCAAGCTCCGCCCGCCAGTCGGCGACGTCCCTCCATTGCGGACCAACGTAGAAGTCCGGGAGCGGCTCGTAGAGCGTGTTCGCGTAGACCAGGCTGCCGCCGCCCACACCGGCGCCGGACAGCACGAGAATGTTGCGCAGCAGGTTGATCCGCTGGATCCCGAAACAGCCGAGCCTCGGTGCCCACAGCCAGCGGCGAACCCGCCATGACGTCCCCGGGAACTCGTCGTCAGCAAAACGCCGACCCGCCTCCAGGACGGCCACCCGGTAGCCCTTCTCGGCAAGGCGCAGCGCGGCGACGCTGCCCCCGAAGCCGGAGCCGATCACCACCACGTTGTACGCCATGATGCATCATCGCCTTCCGTGAGCCGAGCCTACGTGGATCAGCCCGACCGGATCCCATCAGTTTCGGGCGCGCCCTCGACGCAGTCGAGGACTTTCAACAGTATGGCGTCAAGAGCCGCTACCGGAGCGCGGCGGAGACGACCTCGGTGAGCAGCAGGGGTTGCCAGTCGACGCTCGGCGAGGACTGGACAGGCTACCAAACGTCCGGCCGGGTCGGGACGTTAAGCCCTTGGGCGCCCTCGGCGGTCTTCCCTAGCGTCGGGTAAACGACGTTGGGGGCGGAAATGACTTACCGGTCAGGGACAACGGCCGTGGCCTTGGAGGGCAACGAGGCGGCGGCTCGGGTCGCGCACGCCCTCTCGGAAGTCATCGCGATCTATCCGATCACGCCTGCCTCGCCGATGGGCGAGTTCGCGGACGCATGGAGTGCGGCGGGGCGGACGAACCTGTGGGGTGCCGTACCCGAGGTCGTCGAGATGCAGTCGGAGGCGGGCGCTGCTGGCGCGCTGCACGGCGCCGTACAGAAGGGTGCGCTCGGTACGACCTTCACCGCGTCGCAAGGGCTGCTGCTCATGCTGCCCAACATGTTCAAGATGGCCGGTGAGCTGAGCCCGGCGGTCATTCACGTCGCGGCACGCTCCGTTGCCACCCATGCACTGTCGATCTTCGGTGACCATAGCGATGTCATGGCGGCCCGCACCACCGGCTGGGCCATGCTCGCGGCCAGCTCGGTGCAGGAGGCCCACGACTTCGCCTTGGTGGCGCACGCGGCGTCGCTGCGTACGCGGGTGCCCTTCCTGCACTTCTTCGACGGGTTCCGCACCTCGCACGAGATCGACAAGATCAGCTTGCTGTCCGACGACGACCTGCGCGCCCTGATCCGTGAGGACGACGTGCTCTCCCACCGGCTGCGTGGGCTGTCGCCGGACCGGCCGGTGCTGCGCGGCTCCGCGCAGAACCCGGACGTCTTCTTCCAGGCCCGGGAGGCGGCCAATCCATTCCATGACGCGGTACCGGGCACGGGGCAGCAGGTCATGGACGAGCTGGCGGCTCGACCCGGGCGGGCCTACCGGCTCGTGGAGTACGCCGGGGCGCCGGACGCCGAGCGGGTCGTGGTCATCATGGGTTCGGGTGCGGGCGCGGTCGGCGAGACCGTCGAGGAGCTGATCCGCCGGGGCGAGCGAGTCGGCATGGTCACCGTGCGTCTGTTCCGGCCACTTCCGGCTGCGGAGCTGGTCGCGGCGCTACCGGCCACCGCGCGCCGGGTCGCCGTGCTCGACCGGACCAAGGAACCGGGCGCGGCCGGCGAGCCCCTCTACCTCGACGTGGTCGCCGCGCTGGCCGAGCGGGGCCGCGGGGACGTGGCGGTCTTTGGTGGCCGGTACGGGCTGGCAAGCAAGGAGTTCACGCCAGCGATGGTCAAGGGCGTGTACGACGAGCTGCACCGGCTGACGCCACGGCGGCACGTCACGGTCGGGATCGTGGACGATGTCACCAACACCAGCGTGCATCCCGACCCGGAGTTTCACGTACCCACGCGCGCCGTGCAGGCGGTCTTCTACGGGCTGGGCAGCGACGGCACCGTGGGCGCCAACAAGTTCGGCATCAAGATCATTGCCGAGCACACAGACCTGTACGCCCAAGGCTACTTCGTCTACGACTCCCGCAAGGCAGGTTCGGTCACCGTCTCGCATCTGCGCTTCGGGCCCGACCCGATCCGCTCGACCTACCTGATCGAGGTCGCAGACTTCGTCGCGTGCCACCAGTTCGGGCTGTTGGAGCGGATGAAGGTGCTCGACGTGGCCCGACCCGGTGCGGTGTTCCTGCTCAACAGCCCATACCCGGCGGCGGAGACGTGGTCACACCTTCCGGTCGAGGTGCAGCAGCAGATCCTCGATAAGGACCTGCGCTGCCACGTCATCGATGCCCATCAGGTGGCCCGGGAGGTCGGGCTCGGCGGGCGCATCAACACGGTCATGCAGCCATGTTTCTTCGCGCTCTCGGGCGTGTTGCCGCGCGAGGAGGCCACCGCCGCCCTCAAGGAGGCCATCGCCTACGCGTACGGCAAGCGTGGCCCTGCGGTGGTCGAGCGCAATCAGGCCGCGATCGACAAGGCGCTGCAGGCGCTGACGCCGCTGCCGGTGCCGGACCGGATCGACGGCGACTCGCACCGGATGCCGCCGATGCCCGACGCCGCGCCCGACTTCGTCAAGCGCGTCACCCAGCGGCTGCTGGCCGGTGAGGGGGACCTGCTTCCGGTGAGCGCGCTGCCGGTCGACGGTACGTTCCCGACCGGTACCGCCCACTGGGAGAAGCGCGCACTGGCCCTGGAGATCCCGGTCTGGGATCCGAGCATCTGCATCGACTGCGGTAAGTGCGCGATCGTCTGCCCGCACGCGGCGATCCGGATGAAGGTGTACGACCCGGCCGTGCTCATCGACGCGCCCGAAAGCTTTCTGGCCAAGGACTACGGCGCCCGCGACCTGCGCGGCAGGAAGCTCACCGTGCAGGTCGCGCCCGATGACTGTACCGGGTGCGGGATCTGCGTCGACGTGTGCCCGGCGCACAGCAAGTCCGAGGTCCGGCACCGGTCCATCAACATGGAACCGGCCACCGACCACCGGGACACCGAGCGGTCGCGGTGGGAGTTCTTCGAGCGCATTCCGGAGCTCGACCGGGCGGCCGTGCGCACCGACACGGTCAAAGGCTCCCAGCTGCTCCAGCCGCTGTTCGAGTTCTCCGGCGCGTGTTCCGGCTGCGGCGAGACGCCGTACCTCAAGCTGCTCACGCAGCTCTTCGGTGACCGGCTCGTGGTCGCAAACGCGACCGGCTGCTCGTCGATCTTCGGTGGCAACCTGCCCACCACGCCGTGGGCAAAGGACCTGGCCGGGCGTGGCCCGGCGTGGGCCAACTCGCTGTTCGAGGACAACGCGGAGTTCGGCCTCGGGCTGCGGCTGGGCTACGAGCAGCACCTTGCCGAGGCGCGGCGCCTGCTGGCCCAGCTCGCACCTGCGGTCGGCACCGACCTGGCGTCCGAGATCCTCGACGCCGACCAGTCCGGCGAGGCGGGCGTAGCCGCGCAGCGCGACCGCGTGGCCGCGCTGAAGGACCGGCTCACCGCCTTCGAGGGAATGGCACCGCGCCGCCTGATCGGTCTCGCCGATGAGCTGGTGGCCAAGAGCTTCTGGATCGTCGGCGGCGACGGCTGGGCGTACGACATCGGCTTCGGG
>JAEHDK010000481.1 GCA_016880465.1 Micromonosporaceae bacterium | reverse complement strand
CTGGCTGGGCCGCTCCGCCGCCGCGGGGACGCGCTGCGAGCCGGCATGTGGCAGGTGGACGGCGGCGAGGTACGCCGGCCGGACGTGCTGCGTACCGCCGCCCGCGAAGCGATCGACCGCTCCGACCTGGCGCTGGCCGAGCGGCTGGCCCGGGCGGCCCGGGACGCCGAGCCCGGCACCGAGTCCGACCGGCTGCTCGCCCAGATCCTGGAGTACCGGGGTCGTAGCACCGAAGCCGCCGCGCTGCTGCCTGCCCAGCCGGCGCCCGGCGACGACCCGGTCCAGTGGGCGGTGACCAGAGCCGAATCCCTGTACTGGGGCGCCGGCGACGCGGCCGCGGCCGAACAGGTGCTCGACGGCGTCGCCACCGACCCGGACGGCGCGGACCTGGCCGAGGCGAGCCGGTCCTGGATCCTGCTGTTCGACGGGCGCTGCGCGGACGCACTGGCAATCGCCCGGCGGCTACTCGGCCCGCCGGCTCATCCGCATGCCCGGATCTGGGCGGTCGCGGCCGGGGTCGCTGCGGCCGGGTTCCTCGGCCGTTGCGCGGAGTCGGCCGAGCTGTACCGGCTGGGTGAGGCGGTGGCGACCGAGCACCGCGACTCGCTGCCCTGGGGCGTCGTCGAGATCGGCTACGCCAGGTGCCTGGCTCATCTCGCCTGTGGCGAGCTGATCCAGGCGGACGCGCTGGCACGAGCCGGGTACCACACGGCGGTGGCCGCCCAGACACCGCTGATGGCGGCCGGCTGGGCCGGATTCCACGGTCTGGCCGCCACCGCGGCGGGCCAGCCCAGGCAGGCCGACCGGCCGCTGCGGGAGGCGGTCGCGGCGCTCGCGGACAACGACACCTTCCGCCTGGTGCGGTGCTTCCTCGGCGGACTGGCCATGGTCTGCTCACTGAGCGCCGACGGCACCGGAGCCCAGCAATGGCTCGCCCAGGCCGACCGGCGGGCGACCTCGGCCAACCGGCTCTTCGCCCCGTGGCTCACGCTGTGGCGGGCCTGGACCGCGGCGGCGAATGGCACCACCGTGGCCGCCGCGGCGATCGCCCGCGAAGCGGCCGACCTCGCCCGCCAGATCGGACTGCCCACTGTGGAGGCTCAGGCCCGGTACGACGCCATGCGGCTCGGCGGCCGGTGCGAACGGCACCGGCTGGCCGAGTTGCACGCCGCGCTGCGGATCCCGTTCACCGAGGCGCTAGCCATCGCGGCCGACGGAATCAGCCGGATGGACGGCGACCAGCTAACCCGAGCTGGGGCGATGTTCGGGGCCTCCGGTCACCAGCTGCTCGCGGCCGAGGCCGCCGCCACGGCCAGCGCCGCCTACCGCCGCGCCGGCCAGCACAGCGCGGCGGCGATTGCCGTGGAGAACGCGGTGGGGCTGCGGGCCGGCTGCGAAGGAACACGTACCCCGCTGCTCGATGACGGTCTCGCCGGCCTGCTCACCGCACGGGAGCGGGAGGTGGCGCGGCTCGCGGTCCGGCACAGCAGCCGGGAGATCGCCGGCCGGCTCGGGCTGTCCCAGGCCACCGTGAACAACAACCTGGCCCGGGTGTACGCCAAGCTCGGCATAGCCGGACGCGCCCAACTTCGCCCACTGCTCGACCATGGCCAGCTCGAATCGTAGCCCGGCCCGGCGCCGGCGGTTTCCCGGTCTACGGTGTCGTCAGCTGATGACGTTCGACCACCCGGACGAGCCGCCCGGGTTGATCGCCGCGATCCGGTAGTAGTACGGCAGGGTTGCCCGGTTCTCCACGTAGCATCGGGCCGGCTTGGGCGTCTCGCCGCACATCGGGTTGCGTGGATCCGGCTCGGTCATGCCGCCCATGTTCGGCCCCATGCCGGAGCCCATCACCGTGGTGTCGACCGGCAGGAAGAGGTTCCCCCACCGCGCCTTCGAACCACGCGCTAGTCAGCGGCCTCCCCCTGGGCCGCTGCCCAGAAGGGGTCGCGGCCGATGAATCCCAGCAACCTGGTCTGCGGGTCGGCGTCATCGCGCACCGGGACCCTCGGGCCGTACTGACCCGAGGACCTGATTACCCCCTCCAGCGGTTCCATTCCGGCGAGCAGGCTGCGGCAGAAGTCCGGGTCCAGCCGGTCGTCTTGGCCGGTGGCGCGGGCAAGATCCCAGGTGTGCATGAACACGTCAGCGGTATAGAACTGGTCGATGGCACGGTCCAGGGGCAGTTCGCCGATATGCCGATTGACCAGGACCCGATCCGCCGTCGCCGGGTCGTCGAGCAGTGCCTGCACGGCGTCGCAGTGGATCTGCCATGCGGCGACCGGGTCATCGTCCACCGCCGGACCGGCGGGCAACTCGATGCCTGCGCCTGCGGCGAGAAAGGAAGGCAACCACTGCGTCAGATGTCGTACGACATCTCGGGCGGCCCAACCGGCAACTGGCGACGGCACATCCCAGGCCCGGGCTCCGCGGACCCGGTCGGTGAACGCCCCGCTGACTTCCCGATGCCGCTCGGCGGGCTGATCAGATAGCGCCATCGGCGAGCATCCCGTCGAGCTTGGCGTAGCCCTCATTTACTCCGCTTTCCATGCCACCGGACAGCCAGGCGTCACGGCTCTCGAAGCTGTCGACCAGCGACTGCGCGTGCAGCCGGGTGCGGCCATCACCGATGTCTTCGAATCGCAGGGTTTCGAGCGCCACGCCGTCCGGGTCACCCTCGTACGTGAACGTTTGCACGATGCGATCGGGACGCACGTCATGAAAGCAGCCGTGAAACCCGAACTCCACACCGTCCCGCATTGAAACGAACCTCCAGCTACCGCCGGTGCGCGCGTCCCAATGCTCGATGCGGGTGTCCAAGGATCGCGGGCCGACCCATTGTGCGAACAGCTCAGGATCGGTGTGGGCTCGGAACAGCTGCTCGGGCGTTGCCCGGAAATCGCGCGTCATGCGAATGATCGGTACCTTCGGATCAGCCTCGATGGTTGTCTCGGCGATGTTCGTCATGGTGCGCTTCCATCCTTCTTGTCGTCGTCGCTCATCGCAGCCAGGACGGCGTCGAGGCGGCGGTACCGCTCCTCGGCCTGGCGCCGGCAGCGCTCGATCCAGTTGTCCATCAGGTCGAAGACCTCCGCCTCCAGGTGCACCGACCTAGGTTGCGGCCCTGGCGGCCGGCTCACCAGGCCGGCCTGCTCAAGCACCCGGAGATGCTTGTAGACGGCCTGCAGCGTCATCCGGTACGGCTCGGCTAGGTGGTTCACCGTCGCGTCGGTGCCCGAAAGCCTGGCCACCATGTCGCGCCGGGTCGGATCCGCAAGGGCGGAAAAGATTCGGGACAGTGTGTCTGCCGCCATCAACACCTTCCTCAGTTCAACCTTTCGATCAATACCAACGCTAGCTGTACGACGGTCAGCGTGTCAACCAGTTGGTTTAAAGCCGCTGCTACGTGGCGCGGTAGCATGATCGCACCGTGGTTGCTCGCGCGCCGGTCGACGCTCTCGAAACCGTAAACCCCGCCCCCCGCCGTTAGGGTGCTGGCGTGCGAACTGTGTTGTGTGAGCGCCTGGGAATTGAGCTGCCGATTGTGCCGGCGCCGATCGGCACCGCGGCTACCCCCCGGCTCGCCGCTGCCGTCTCGGAGTCTGGGGGCGCTCGGGATGCTTGCCTTGTCCTGGTCGGCCGACCCGGTCGCACAGCTGCGGGAGCTGCGCGACCTCACCTCCCGGCCGGTCGGCGTCAATCTGGTGCTCGAGTGGGACCAGCGCGACCGGCTCGACGCGCTGCTGGAGGCCGGGGCGCGGATCATCTCGCTGACGCGGCCGGCGTGGATGTTGTGGTCGCCCAGGGTTGGGAGGCCGCCGGCCACGTCTGGGGCGGCGTGGCGACGTTGCCGCTCGTGGCGGCCGTCGTCGACGCGGTCGAGGTTCCGGTCATCGCCGCGGGCGGCATCGGCGACGGCCGTGGACTCGCCGCGGCACTCGTCCTGGGTGCCTCCGGAGCGTGGTTGGGGACGCGGTTCCTGTTGGCCGAGGAGACCCCGATTCACGAGGAGTACCGCGTGCGCCTGCTGGACGCGGACGAGCGGGCCACGATGTGGCTGGCGGATCTGTTTGACCGGGGCTGGGAGCGCGCCCCGCACCGGGCGCTGGCCAACTCGACCGTCGCGGCCTGGCAGGCCGCCGGCCGTCCCAGCTTTCCCGAGCGCCCAGGGGAGCACGAGGTCATCGCAGACCGCGGCGACGGCCGCGAGATCGTCCGCTACTCGTCGGCGCTGCCGCTACGAGGCGACCAAGGCGAGATCGAAGCGCTGTCTCTGTGGGCCGGACAGAGCGTGGGCCTGGTCGACCGCGTCGCGCCCGCAGCCGAGATCGTCCAGCGGCTGGTCGACGAGTGCCAAGCTGCTCTGCGCCGGGTCCAGGCACTGACCTGACGAACCTCTCGTCGATCATCACCGGCAGGCGGGCCGGCGGAGTCGCCGGCCCGCCCGGAAAGACGGTCAGGGGCTCGACGGCGAGGAACTCGGCGAGGTAGAGCTTGACGGTGGTGACGAAGGCGGCGACGAAGGCGGCGTGGACGGCGAGGTCGGAGGCGACGAGGGGGTTCGCGACGGGGTCGGGCTGGGAGATGCGCATGGCCCGATCCAGAACACCTTGTGCTTGCCGGCTCCGGGCGCGCCGATGCGCTCGACCGTCAGCTTGACGTGGAAGCCCTGCTGCGGGTGGGCGGTGTAGGCGTCCAGCCCGAGTTGGCTGGCGGAGAACAGGAACGTCTCGTCGGGGTCGGGATCCCCTCCGCCAGCCGGGTCGTCGCTGACCAGCGCGTTGTCGAGGCGGAGGAGTTCGGTGCCTGGCCCGGTCGGCGGGTGCACGGTGAACACGATGTTGGCGTGTTCGTCGTCGTCGAAGTTGAAGAAGTTGACCTGGAAGTCGCAGGTGACGTGTGGCTCGTTGTCAATGTCGCCGTCGAAGGCACGGCCGTCGATCTTGACCGTGCCGTTGGCGCCCGGCGGGTCACCGGCGGGGGCCGCCTCGGCGAGGGTGGCCGCCGCGATCAATGCCGCGGCGCACACGACACCGCCGATTGCCAGGCGGACCGGCGTGGACATTCGTAAGCGAGGGTAGGTCACTGCTCAACAGCTCCTTCGGCTCTTCACGAGCCCGACAGGTCGCATCGGCTGGACTTGCCGCTGCGCGGGTGAATTAGGGTTGGCCGGCGGCTAGGCCGGTATTGCGGGGGCGGAGGCCGGTTGCGGCACAGCGATGAGGTGGGTCCGTTGGATTATCGGTCTTGGTCCTACCTGTGCAACGACTGATATCTGACTAGACGGTGGGGTTCGGTAACCGTTCATTCATGCGGTGCCGTCCGGCGGCCGCCGGTACTGGTAGTTCATGTCGTTCAGCGCTGTGCGCCCCGCGCCCGTCACTGCGGCCGGGAATCCATACCGAATGGATCACAGACGGCACCCATGCGCCTCGCCTGCCCGGCACCGTTCGGCGAAGCCAACAGCGCCCATCGGTCAACGTCATCAGTCGATTGCGCACGACGTTTGGCCGCGTACGGTCGGCCGCACCCCATTTTCGGAAGACATCGGGGCCTTCGGTGCTGCGTCCTACCCGATCGGAGGAGGAATGGGCTGACCCCCGGAGGACCACACACCGTTCGCGCGGCAGGGCTTTCCGGGCCGCCCCGCAAGATGGAACGCGCGGGCGCTGGACATCTATCGGCGCAGCGACGGCGTCGAGCACCGCAAGGAGAACGCTGACATCGCCCGGCAGATCATCGCCGACAAGGACGCCGGCGTGGCGGGTACCGAGTGGATTGAGTACCTCAACTGGACGGACGAGAACGGCGTGTGCACACACGTGGCGTGGCAGCCGCACAAGACGAGCCATTCGTCTGGGGACAAGGACCACGTGCACGTCTCGGGCCGCAGCGACATGGACACCTGGACCGGCGCGGCAACGTACGACCCGGTCG
>JAEHDK010000480.1 GCA_016880465.1 Micromonosporaceae bacterium | reverse complement strand
GGACGCCGTCGCCCCGGGCGAAGTCGTCCACCGAGCGCGCGGTGCGGCCCGGGTCCCGGCTCAGCACCGCCGCCCGGCCGTCGGGCAGCAGGTGCCCGAGCACGTCGGGTGCGTGCCGCCAGCGCAGGCCGTACCGGTCGAGCCCGAGCCCGGCCAGGACCGGCGAGGCCGCGGTGAGCGGGTAGAAGGCGCTGAACAGGTCGCTCAGGTACCCCGGCGCGGTGATCTCACCCGAGCGCACGGCACCGCCCGGCGCTCCGGTGGCCTCCACCACCAGCACCTCCCAGCCCGAGTCGGCCAGTAGGTTCGCGGCGACGAGCCCGTTGTGTCCGGCTCCGATGATCACCGCGTCGGCGTGACCAGCGTCCATCCGACCCCCTAGGCCGGGCCGACCCGAAGGGTCGCCCAGACCACCTTCCCATCCCCGGTGCCGATCGTGCCCCAGGAGGCCGCCAGCGCGTCGATCACGAGGAGGCCGCGACCGTGCTCGGCGGTGTCGCTGACCTGCCGGGCGAACCGGATCCGCCGGTCGTCACCGTCGCGTACCGCCAGGTAGAGGTACGGCGGCCGGTGCATGACCGACAGCTCCAGCACCGTGCGAGCGTGGACGACCGCGTTGGCGACCAGTTCGGAGGCGACCAGCTCGGCGGTGGCTGCGGCAGCCGGTACCCGCCACCCCGCGCACGCGCCCGAGACCAACGTGCGCGCGTGCTGCGCGGCGTCCCTGGCCGGTTGGTAGAGCTGCCGGATCCGCGGTGGCACCGGCCGCAGTGCCGCCTCGGCGAGCGCCTCTGACTGGCTGGCGTACAGCGGCAACGACGAGGCCGGTGCCAGCCGGCCGAGGGCGGCGGCGAGGTCCGGCGGGGCCGCACACCCGAGTACCGCCGCGCCGGGCCAGTCCGCCGCCCACTGCGCGATCCGCGGCAGCAGCTCGAGCACGGCGTCGTCGCTGACCGCGAGGTCGGCCAGGTCGACGACCAGTGCGGTCGGCTGCTCGGCGAGGCAGCGGCTGAGCACCATCCGGGCCTGGGCGGTCGTGCGTGGGTCCAGCGTCCCGCACAGCCGTACGAGCGCGACCGGGTAATGCCGGTCGACATGGTAGGCGAATGGTGCGGTCATCCCGGGGCGCCGCGCATCATGGCGTACACCCGTTCCAGGTCCACGATGACGCGGTGCCAGTCGTACCGGACCTGCGCCCGATCGGCGGCCGCGTCCGCGTACGCCAGCCGGTCCACGTCGCTGTTCAGCAGCCGGCGGAGCGTCGTGCCGAAGCCGCGTACGTCGTGCGGGCGCACGAGCAGGCCGGTCACCCGGTGCACCACGCTGTCGACCAGACCGCCGACGGCGTAGGCGACGACCGGTGCGCCGCAGGCCATCGCCTCGACGGCCGGCATGCCGAACGACTCGTACGCGGCGGTACTGGCGTACACGTGCGCCGACCGGTACCACGTGGGCAGCTCCCCGCCCGGTACCGCGCCCACCAGCCGTACCCGGTCCGCGACCCCGGTGTCCTCGGCGAGCCGGCGCATGCGCTGCGCTCCGGGGTCGTCCGCCAGCCGGTCGGCGGGCGGGCCGCCCGCGATCACCAGCTCGGCCTCGGGCGCCCAGCGCAGCGCGCTGATCATCTCGTCGAACCCGTTGGGCAGCGACCGGCGGCCGATCGCCAGGATCCGCCGGTGGTCCGTGCCATCCTGGGCCCGGTCGCCGTGCGGTGTGAACAGCTCAGTGTCCACACCGGACGGTACGACCGAGATCGTGTCGCGGGGCACGCCCAGCCGGATCAGCTCGCTCAGCTCCGCCTGGCACTGGGCGATCACCCGGTCGACGCTGCGGCCGAGCGCGCGCTCCTGGCGGACCCGCTCGCGGGTACCCGGTTCCGCCCGCCCGTACCAGCGCCGCCGTACGGAGCCCAGCGAGTGGTACGTCTGCACGACCGGGATGCCGAGGGCGTGCGCGGTGTCCACGGCCGCGAGGCCGCTCAGCCAGAAGTGGGCGTGTACGACGTCCGGCCGCCAGTCCCGCCACTGCTGGCCCAGCCAGGTGGCGAACTCGTCGACATGGGGTGGTAGCGCCTCGTCGTCCGCCGGCTCGGGCGGTCCGGCCGGCCCGTACTCCACGACCACCCCGCCGGCGGTCGCGGCCGGCGGGGCGGTGGGCTCGTCGCGGCGGGTGTAAACGTGCACGTCGTGTCCCGCGCGGGCCAGTACCTCGGCCACCTCCACGACGTATCGGCGTTGCTCCGCGGCCTGCATGGTCACCAGGCCGATCCGCATGCCACACCCCCCTGAGCCCGGCCTCCCCTACGCCACGCCGTTCCCCTCCGGTATTCCCTGTGCCCCCACGGGGCCGGGCGGAAACGTCGGCGGCACAAGCGGATGGTCCGCGGCGCGGGCCGGCGGTGTGCAATGCCGGGGACGATGCGAGCCAGTGACCCCCTCACTCACCGCAACGTCCCCAGCATTGATCAGTGGGTGGTCTCCGGAAGCTCCCCGGGCCGGCGCTCCGGCCGGATGGTGGCGATCTCCCCGCCTTGCTGCGCGAGCTCGCGCAGCAAGGCGTCGTCGGCACCGACCAGCAGCAGGCACCGGTCCGGTCCGGTCAGCGCCGCACCCGGGCGACGCAGCGCCCTCGCCAGCGCAGCGGGCGCGGGTACGGTGGCGGCGACCAGGCTGACGATGACCAGGTTCGCGCGATCCGCCAGCCCCATGAGGCTGTCAACGAACTTCTCGATCGCGGCGCCGGAAAGGACACCGGCGGGCCGGACGACGGCGGTGAGCCAGAAGCTGTCGTTAGCGGCCGGTACGAGTGCGGTCATCACAGGCTCCCTATCGGTGGCGGACTCCCACTGGCTTCAGCGTCACGGACGGGCCTGAGGCTGGCCTGAGGACCGTCTGGGAGTTTCCTGTGGGCCGGTCGGTCGGCCCGCGCGCGGTAGCGTCAGGCCGTGATCGAGCTGGAGGCGGCAGCTACCCGCGGACGCCAACGACCGCATCACTCGGTACCTTCTTGCGGGCGGATGCGGACCACCATCTTGCCGGTGTTCGCACCGCGCAGGAGGCCGAGGAACGCCTCCGGGGCGTGCTCCAGACCGTCCACTGTGGTCTCGTCCGCCCGGATCTGCCCGGCGGCCAGCCAGGCGCCCATCTGCGCCAGGAAGGTCGGCATCCGGTCGGCGTGGTCGCTGACGATGAACCCCCGCAGCGTCAGCCGCTTGCCGACGGCCAGCGCGAGGTTGCCCGGGCCGGCCGGCGGCCCGGCCTCGTTGTACTGCGAGATCGCACCGCACAGCGCCACCCGGCCGAACGGCGCGAGGCGGCCGATCGCCGCCTCCAGGTGGTCGCCGCCGACGTTGTCGAAGTAGACGTCGATGCCATCCGGTGCCACCGCCTTGAGCTGCTGGCCGACCGGCGCGTCCCGGTAGTTGAACGCGTCGTCGAACCCGAGCTGCCCGGTCAGGTACGCCACCTTCGCCGGCGAGCCGGCGCTGCCGATCACCCGGCCCGCCCCGCGTAACTTGGCGATCTGGCCGGCGAGGCCGCCGACCGCGCCGGCGGCGCCGGACACGAACACCCGGTCTCCGGGTCGCATGGCGGCGATGTCGAGCAGCCCGACGTACGCGGTCAACCCCGGCATGCCCAGCGCACCAAGGTACGCCGAGAGGCCCGGCCCGGCCCCTCCGGCGGGTGGGTCGAGGCGGCGGAACCGGGCCGCGTCGGCCACCGCGTAGTCGCGCCAGCCGAAGTTGTGCAGGACGAGATCGCCCGCCGCGAGGCCCGGACTCCGGGACTCGACGACCTCCCCGACCGCGCCGCCCTGCAACACCGCCCCCACCTCGAACGGCGGTACGTACGACCGGGCGTCGTTCATCCGGCCCCGCATGTACGGGTCGACCGACATCACGAGGTTGCGGACGAGTACCTGGTCCGGGCCCGGCGCGGGTACGTCCACGGTGACCAGCCGGAAGGTGTCGGCGGTCGGCCAGCCGACCGGCCGGGCCGCGAGATGGATCTCCCGACCG
>JAEHDK010000479.1 GCA_016880465.1 Micromonosporaceae bacterium | reverse complement strand
GGTGACCGTCTGGCAAGAGACCGTCGACGCGCTCGCCGACGGGCTGCTCACCGGACTGGCCCTGTTCGACCCCGAGGTCGTGGTGCTCGGCGGCGGCCTGGCCGAGGCCGACGAGGCGCTGCTCGGGCCGCTGCGGACCGCGGTGCGCGGCCGGTTGACGTTCCACCGCGAGCCGGGGCTGGTCCGCGCGGCGCTCGGCGACGAAGCGGGCTGCCTCGGCGCCGCGCTCCTGGCTCTCGACCTCGGGGAGGCGGCGTGAGAATCGGCGGGCGCGTGGTGACGCCGGCCGGCGTGGTCACCGGCGCCGTTGCGGTGTCGGGTGACCGCATCACCGCGGTCGCCCCGACCTCGTCTGTTGATAGTGGACAGTGGATCGTCCCCGGGTTCGTGGACATGCACGTACACGGGGGCGGCGGGTTCACGTTCACCACCGGAGACCCCGACCAGGCGCGCGGCGCGGCCGGCTTCCACTTGCGGCATGGCACGACGACCATGCTCGCGAGCCTGGTCAGTGCGCCGGCCGCGGTGCTGCGCGGGGCGACCGCCGCGTTCGCTCCGCTCGTCGGCGCCGGTGTCCTCGCCGGGATCCATTTCGAGGGACCGTACCTGTCGGCCGTCCGGTGCGGCGCACAGAACCCGGCTTACCTGCGGGACCCGTCCCTCGACGAGCTGTCCGAACTCATCGAGCTGGGCGGTGGCGCGGTACGGATGCTGACCATCGCCCCCGAACGCGACGGCGCACTCGACGCCATCAAGCTGGTCGTCGCGTCCGGCGCCGTGGCCGCGATCGGGCACACCGACGCGACCTACGAGCGCACGCTCGCCGGGATCGCGGCCGGCGCGACCGTCGCCACCCACCTGTTCAACGGCATGCCGCCGCCGCACCACCGGGCGCCCGGGCCGGTGTTCGCCCTCCTGGGTGCGCCGGCGGTCGTCTGCGAGCTGGTGCCGGACGGTGCCCACCTGCACGACGGCGTACTCGCGTTTGCCGCCCGTACGGCCGGTCCGCAGCGGTGTGCGCTGATCACCGACGCACTGTCCGCGGCCGGCCTCGACGACGGTTCGTTCGAGCTCGGCGGGCGCTCGGTCGTCGTCACCGACCGGGTGGCCCGGCTCGCCACCGCCGACGGCTCGCCGGGCGCGATCGCCGGCAGCACCCTCACGATGGACGCCGGGCTGCGCCGCGCGGTCGCCGCCGGGCTGTCCATCGTGGACGCCGTACGGATGGCGGCCACCACCCCGGCCGGGGTGCTCGGGCTGACCGATCGGGGCGCGCTCGTCCCTGGCCTGCGCGCCGACCTCGTGGTGCTGGACGCCGAGCTGCGGGTCCGCCGGGTCCTGCGCGGCGGTCGATGGCTCACGTGATCCTCACCGTCCGGGTGCTCAGTCCGCCGGCAGCCACGGAACCCGGCTGAGCTGCCGGTCGAGCAGCAGCCCCGCCAGCAGTCCGGCGAAGCCGTCGGTCAGCCAGTGGAAGCCCAGGTACGTGGTGGTGAGGAAGACGACGACCACCGGTACGACGCGGATCGCCCGATGTACCCGCGGCGGTACCGGGCCGCGACCGACCGTACCCAGCAGCGCGTCGACCAGCAGCAGCAGTACGCCGTACCAGACGATCGCGACGACGAGGTGGCCGGACGGGTACGACTCGGCGTACTCGCCCGCAGGCACGTGGTGGAACAGCGCGGCCGCATCGGGCAGCGGGGATCGCGGCGCGGCGCGATCGGTCCAGTTCTTCAGCGGCAGGATCGTCAGCGTGGTGAGCAGGAACGCGGCCACCGGGGGGGCCAGTGGCCGCCAGGAGCGCATGCGCCAGGCGACGACCAGGCCGAGCACCATCCCGATCTCGGTCAGGTAGCCGCCGCTGCCCAGGTAGTTGAACCCCCGCGCGATCCAGTACGCGACCGGCGGCTGGTGGGCATCGCACCACTCCCGGACCGCTTCGTCGACGCCGAGGAAGGCGCCGCCGGCGAGTGCGGCGGTGAGCGCGACGAAGCCGGCCAGCAGCGCCGCGTCCGGCCACCATCCCGGCGGCCGGACCGGCCGCAGCGCGCTCGTCACGCCAACACGGTAGCCGTCACGCCCGGCGCGGCCGGCCCGCGGTGTGGCTAGGCACCGGCGGGCCGGGGGTACGGCACCAGCGGCGTCATGGCCGGATCGCCCGGCGCGGTCGACTGCGGCAGGGTCGGCTGCGGCGGGTTCGACGACCGGTCGACCGTCTCGGCCAGCCCGGCCCGGGTGGCCACCACGACCAGGCGGTCGCGCGCCGAGATGACCTGCTGGCCGGGCGGCTTCCAGCGCGGTCGCGGTTCGAGATGGGCGTGCAGCGCGATCACCGACACCTTGCCGGGGGCGTTCACCGACGCGACGGTCACGCCGTCGAGGTCGGCGCCGGGACCGACCGATACCTCGGCGATGAGCAGCACCCGCCGGCCGATCGGCACGGTCGCGAGCACGTCGCGGTCCATCATCGCGGCCGCGAACGACGGCGCGGCCACGTACGACACGCTGCGCGAGATCGTGATGCCGAAGGCCTGCTGGACCCGGGCCGCGAAGTCGCCGTCGAACAGGCGCAGCACCACGCGCAGATCCCGGTTGAGCGTGCGGCCGTTGAGCGCGGCTTCGAGGTTCGTCACATCGTCGGTGGACAGCACCACGAGCGCCCGGCAGGTCTGTACCGAGGCCGCTCGCAGGGTCTCCTCCCGGCTCGCGTCCCCGACGATCAACGGGATGCCGAGCTGCTGGGCCAGCTCCGCGCCGCGCGCGTTCTCTGCCCGGTCGATGGCGACGACCGCGTACCCGAGCTCGTGCAGTTGCCTGATCACCCGGGTACCGACGTTGCCGAGCCCGATCACGACGATGTGCCCGGTGAACGGCTGGCGCAGCCGGCCCAGTGCGATCGCGAGGCGCGCGTTGACGACCGCCTCCACGACGGCGGCGGTGATCACCGGTACGAGCGCCACGCCGGCCAGCGTGACGACCGTCTGCAGGACCTGCTGGTACAGGCTGAGCCTGACGTCGGGGTTGGCCCCGCCGACCGCGGTCAGCAGCGTGAGGTACGCCGCCGTCCACGGAGTGAGGTCGTCCTCGCGGATCGCGAGCGCGACCGTGCCGGCCACCAGAACCACCACCAGCGCCGCGGCGGCCAGCCACAGCTTGCGGTTGATGAGCGCCCGGACCGCCGCCAGCACACCGGCCAGGTGCAGCCGGGCCCGGCGCCGTACCCGGTTCCGCCTCGTGTCGCCGTACCCCCCGACGCCGTCCTGCGTCGCGGTATCCGTGGTGGCCAGTACCAGTTCGGCCCGATCCAGGTCGGGCGGTAGCAGATTCTGGGACGCCGTCGTGTCGTCCGAACCGGTCTGGTCGATCGTCGCCAGACCGCACAGCACCTGCCGGGCCGGCACCTCGGCCCGGCGGGCGACGAAGAGGGTACGGCCCGGCAGCCGGAAGTGACTCGGTTCGACCTCACCCAGGGCCGCGGCGACGAACGCGGGGGCGGCCATCGACGCGTCCGAGAGCACCGCGCAGTTGTTGAACAGGCGCCTGATCCCGTGCCCCAGGCTCATGTTGAACATCCGGATGATCAGCCGGAGGTCCGGGTTGAGCTCCTGCGCGGTCAGCGCCGCGTCGATGTTGCCCACGTCGTCCTGCTTGACGAGCGCGAGCGCGTCAGCCTCCGTGATCCCCGCCGCCAGCAGGGCGTCCGTGTTCAGGCGGGTCGCCTCGACCACCCGGATGCCGGGTATCAGGCTGATCTGCGGTCCGTAGTTGCGCTCGGCGGACGGCAGGACCGCGGTCACCTCGGCG
The DNA here is from genome assembly GCA_016880465.1 of Micromonosporaceae bacterium. Classification (GTDB taxonomy): domain Bacteria; phylum Actinomycetota; class Actinomycetes; order Mycobacteriales; family Micromonosporaceae; genus EFPC-2. The sequence goes on along the minus strand of JAEHDK010000479.1, from coordinate 1,222 downwards.
GCGTACCGGAACACGAGCTCGTCGATCAACCGCATCGCCAGCGGGTCGTCGCCGTAGACTACGAACCTGCGCGGCGCGGCCGAGGGGGTGGGAGGCACGGCGTGCATCGTAACTCCGGCCTGGTGCTCCAACGGTCGATGTGGACCCCGGGCAGCCAAGCAGGCAGCGTCGCCAGGGGTGACGTTGACGTGCCGGGGATCGCGGCGGCGTTGCGGACCAGAGGACTAACTGATGCGTGACTGGCTGATCGGAATCGGTATCGCGATCCTGGTTCTGATCGCCTCGTGGGGACTGCTCCTGCTGCTGGCCAAACGACTGTCACCCGGCATCCTGCGTGATCTGGCCGCGTTCATCCCCGACTGCGTCACCACTGTCCGGCGGCTGCGCAAAGATCCCCGCGTGCCCCGCCGCGCGAAGATCGCCGTACTGCTGGCCGGCGTCTGGGTGGCCAGCCCGATCGATCTCATCCCCGAGTTCTTGCCGGTTATCGGGCCCTTGGACGACATCGTCGTGGTCGCGTTGGCGCTGCGCTACGCCGGTCGACAGGTGCCTCGTGAGGTCATCATGGCCGCGTGGCCCGGCGAGCCGCGGCTGCTGGAACGGCTGCTCGGACCAGTCCGGCTGCCCGAGGCCGATGTTGCGGAGTAACGGCCGCGATGACAGGCTCGCAGCTCAACTACCGGACGCCTGGCACGCAGTACCTCGAGGACGTCTGGCCATCGGATTCCGGCTGCCGCCAACGCGTCATTGGGGCCCGGCGGTGCTACGCCGCCCGACGTAGAGCCGACGGCGGGACTCGAACCCGCAACCTTCCGATTGACGGCAATGCGGTCGCGTGCGGCTTCATGCGAGGTGACGACATGTGATGCCGTCGCTTGCGCGTTGGCTCAGCGTGGTGGGTTGCTGTATTTCGCTGCTGTACGGCTCGCTGGGTTATGAGGTGATCAAGCGGCGTTCCAGCGGCCCGCGCACGGCGTAAGTGTGCTGTTCATTCGGGCTGCGGGCGTCCGTTGCGTCCTCCGCGTCCCAGTGGCCGAGAGGCGTCCTACGAGATCCCGTTAGCGTGCGCGTTAGCATCCGTTGAGATCGGATCTAGCGGAGCGACTCGGTCTTGACCGGGTGGAGGTCCCGGGCAGCCGTCCTGGTGCCCAGCCGAGGGGAGCCCGCCCACCAAATCTCCGAGTGAGGGCCCGGGTCTGGGGCAGAGCCCTAGGCAGGTGAG
>JAEHDK010000478.1 GCA_016880465.1 Micromonosporaceae bacterium | reverse complement strand
TACGGCCGATCGTAGTGCCGCCCGCCCGGCGCCCCGACCGCACCCGCCGGGCTAGTCCGGGACCCGCCGGTACGCGCCGTGGCTCGCGCTGGTCGCCATCGAGGCGTACGCACGCAGTGCGGCGGAGACGGGCCGCTGCCGGTCGGCCGGCGTGTACGGCCGGTCGCGCTTGTCCTGGGCGACCCGGCGCGCGGCCAGCTCCTCGTCCGGTACCCGCAGTGTGATCGCGCGCGCCGGGATGTCGATGTCGACGATGTCCCCGTCGGCGACGAGCGCGATCAGCCCGCCCGTGGCCGCCTCCGGGGACACGTGGCCGATCGAGAGCCCGGACGTGCCGCCGGAGAACCGCCCGTCGGTGACGAGCGCGCAGGCCCGGCCGAGGCCGCGCCCCTTGAGGAACGACGTGGGGTACAGCATCTCCTGCATACCCGGCCCGCCGCGGGGCCCCTCGTACCGCACGACGACCACGTCGCCCGCGACCACCTCGTCGCGCAGGATGGCGTCCACAGTGGACTCCTGTGACTCGTACACCTTGGCGGGCCCGGAGAAGGCCAGGCACTCCTCGGGTACGCCGGCGGTCTTGACGACGCAGCCGTCCGGCGCGAGGTTGCCCGACAGGATGGCGAGCCCACCGTCGGCCGAGTAGGCGTGCGCGGCGTCGCGGATGCACCCGTTCGCCGCGTCGAGGTCCAGCCGGTCCCACCGGTTGGCTGTCGAGAACGGTTCGGTGGTACGTACGCCGCCCGGCGCCGCGTGGAACAGCTCGACGGCCTGCGCCGCGGGCGCCGTACCGCGGATGTCCCATGTGGACAGCCAGTCCGTCAGGTTGGCGCTGTGTACGGTCACCACGTCGCGGTGCAGCAGTCCGGCCCGGTCCAGCTCGCCGAGGATCGCCGGGATGCCGCCGGCCCGGTGCACGTCCTCCAGGTGGTACGTGGCGGAGGGCGCGACCTTGGCGAGGCACGGAATCCGCCGGGACACCGCGTCGATGTCGGCCACCCCGAAGTCGAGGCCGGCTTCCCGGGCCGCGGCGAGCAGGTGCAGCACGGTGTTGGTCGAGCCGCCCATCGCGACGTCGAGCGCCATCGCGTTCTCGAACGCGTGCCGGCCGGCGATCGTACGGGGCAGCGCGGTCTCGTCGCCGTCGCCGTACCAGCGGCGGGCAAGGTCCACGACGACCCGGCCGGCCTGCTCGAACAGCGCCCTGCGCGCGGCGTGGGTGGCCAGGGTCGAGCCGTTGCCCGGCAGGGCGAGGCCGATCGCCTCGGTCAGGCAGTTCATCGAGTTGGCCGTGAACATGCCCGAGCAGCAGCCGCACGTCGGGCACGCGGACCGCTCGATCGCCCCGAGCTGCTCGTCGGTGACCGCCTCGTTCGACGACGCGATCATCGCGTCGACCAGGTCGATCCTGGAGTGCACGACGCCCTCGATCGCGACCGTCTTGCCGGCCTCCATCGGACCGCCGGAGACGAACACCGTCGGGATGTTGAGCCGCAGCGCGGCCAGCAGCATGCCGGGTGTGATCTTGTCGCAGTTCGAGATGCAGACGAGCGCGTCGGCGCAGTGGGCCTGCACCATGTACTCCACCGAGTCGGCGATCAGCTCCCGGCTCGGCAGCGAGTAGAGCATGCCGCCGTGGCCCATCGCGATGCCGTCGTCGACCGCGATCGTGTTGAACTCGCGGCCCATCCCGCCGGCGGCGTACACCGCCTCGGCCACCAGCGCACCGAGGTCACGCAGGTGGACATGACCGGGTACGAACTGGGTGAAGCTGTTCGCGATGGCGACGATCGGTTTGCCGAAGTCGTCGTCCGTCATGCCGGTCGCCCGCCAGAGGGCACGGGCGCCGGCCATCGTACGGCCGTGTGTCGACGCTTTCGACCGCAGCTCAAGCATGGCGACCAGTGTGGCACCGTTGCCCCCGCGGCCGGGTGCCGCGCGGCCGGGGTCCAGCTGTCGGGACACCGCCGCCGTTCGTCGCACCCGGTGTCCATCCGGTGTGACCTTCGTCATGGACAGTGTCCCGGTGCACGCCAGCCTTGTCCAGAATGTGGGAAAGGTTGACTCAGGACATGAGATGCGTCAGGCTTAGCCCCATGTTCGGTATCGGTCCCGGTCGCCCGCGCGATGCGGGCCGGCAGACCAGCGGGCCGCTGCGCCGGTCCGCGCGAGTACTTATCTAGGCGCACCCTCCGCTGGAGGGTGCGCAGGCCCCGTGCATCGCACGAGGGCCTTATTTGTTGCCCTGACACGTGTTCCCCGGATCCCCCTCGAGCTTCCTAGCGAAGGCCAGGTCAGATGAACCGTCCGACACCCGAAGTCCTTGCCCACCGGCCGCCGGGGGTGGGTGCGACGGTGGCCGCGCAGCCGTCGGCCGCCCCGGCCGCCAGCCCGCCGCCGCCGACCTCGACCACCGGCGCCGGCGCTCTCGTCAAGTCGCTGGAGGCGCTCGGCGTCGAGGTGGTCTTCGGCATTCCCGGCGGCGCCATCCTGCCCGCGTACGACCCCCTGTTCGACTCGAGCGTCCGGCACATCCTCGTCCGCCACGAGCAGGGCGCCGGGCACGCCGCGACCGGGTATGCCCAGGCGACCGGCCGGGTCGGCGTGTGCATGGCGACGTCCGGGCCGGGCGCGACCAACCTCGTCACGCCGATCGCCGACGCGTACATGGACTCCGTGGGCATCGTCGCGATCACCGGTCAGGTGCCGAGCGGGGCGATCGGTTCGGACGCCTTCCAGGAGGCCGACATCCAGGGCATCACCCTGCCGATCACCAAGCACAACTACCTCGTCCAGGCCGCCGAGGACATTCCGCGTATCCTCGCCGAGGCATTCCACCTGGCTGCGACGGGGCGTCCCGGTCCGGTCCTCGTCGACATCCCCAAGGACCTGCTCCAGGCCGCGACCCAGTTCAGCTGGCCGCCCACGCTGGACCTGCCGGGGTACCGGCCGACCCTGCACCCGCACGGCAAGCAGATCCGCGAGGCGGCCCGGCTGATGGTCGGCGCTCGCCGGCCGGTGCTGTACGTCGGCGGCGGGGTCCTCAAGGCGGGCGCGGCGCGGGCCCTGCGGCAGCTCGCCGAGCTGACCGGGATCCCGGTGGTCACGACGCTGATGGCCCGCGGTGCCTTCCCCGACTCGCACCGGCAGCACCTCGGCATGCCCGGCATGCACGGTACGGTCGCCGCCGTCTACGGGCTGCAGAAGGCCGACCTGATCGTCGCGCTCGGCGCCCGGTTCGACGACCGGGTGACCGGCCAGCTCGACAGCTTCGCGCCCAACGCAGCGGTGGTGCACGCGGACGTCGACCCGGCCGAGATCGGCAAGAACCGCACTGCCGACGTACCGATCGTCGGCGACGCCCGGTACGTCATCGAGGAGCTCGTCGGCGCGGTCGGGGCCGAGCACGCCGCGGGCCGCCGGCCGGATCTCGCCGAGTGGTGGTCCACATTGGACGATCTGCGCGCGCGCTACCCGCTGGGCTGGGACCAGCCGGCGGACGGCACCCTCGCACCACAGTACGTGATCAAGCGGCTCGGCGAGATCGCCGGACCGGAGGCCGTGTACTGCGCCGGCGTCGGCCAGCACCAGATGTGGGCGTCCCAGTTCATCTCGTACGAGAATCCGGGCACCTGGCTCAACTCCGGCGGGCTCGGCACGATGGGGTACGCCGTGCCGGCCGCCATGGGCGCCAAGGTGGGCCGGCCGGACGCCACGGTGTGGGCGATCGACGGCGACGGCTGTTTCCAGATGACCAACCAGGAGTTGGCCACCTGCGCCCTGGAGGACATCCCGATCAAGGTGGCCATCATCAACAACGGCAACCTCGGCATGGTGCGGCAGTGGCAGACGCTGTTCTACAACGAGCGCTACTCCAGCACCGAACTGGGTACGCACAAGCACCGCGTACCCGACTTCGTCAAGCTGGCCGAGGCGTTCGGCTGCATCGGGCTGCGCTGCGCGTCGGCGTCCGATGTGGACGGTGTCATCGAGGCGGCGATGGCCATCAACGACGCGCCGGTCGTCGTCGACTTCGTCGTCGGCAAGGACGCGATGGTGTGGCCGATGGTCGCCGCCGGTACCAGCAACGACGAGATCATGTTCGCCCGCGACCTGCGCCCCAACTTCGACGAGGATGACCTGTGAGCACACACACTCTCTCGGTCCTGGTGGAGAACAAACCCGGCGTGCTCGCCCGGGTCTCCGGGCTGTTCTCCCGGCGCGGCTTCAACATCGACTCGCTGGCGGTCGGCGAGACCGAGCATCCCGAGGTGTCCCGGATCACGATCGTCGTCAATGCCGAGGACTCCCCGCTGGAACAGGTGACCAAGCAGCTCAACAAGCTGGTGAACGTCATCAAGATTGTCGAGCTCGACGCCGCCACGAGCGTGCAACGCGAGCTGTTGCTGGTGAAGGTTCGCGCCGAACGGGCGATGCGGTCGCAGATCCTGGAGACCGTGCAGTTGTTCCGGGCCCGGGTCGTCGACGTCGCACCGGACACGCTCACGATCGAGGCGACCGGTACGGCCGACAAGCTGGACGCGCTGCTGGGTGACCTCGAACCATTCGGTATCAAGGAAATGGTGCAGTCGGGGCTCGTGGCGATCGGCCGCGGCTCCCGTTCGATCGCCGGTCCCGCGTTGCGGACCGCTGCTTGAGAGGATTCCGATGACCGCTGAGGTCTTCTACGATGACGACGCCGACCTGTCGTTGGTCGCGAACCGGACCGTGGCCGTGCTCGGCTACGGCAGCCAGGGCCACGCCCATGCGCTGTCCCTGCGTGACTCCGGTGTCGAGGTGGTCGTCGGCCTGCCGGAGGGGTCGCGCAGCCGGGCCAAGGCGGAGGATCAGGGGCTGCGCGTCAGCACGCCGGCGCAGGCCTGCGCGAGCGCTGACCTGATCATGGTGCTCGCGCCGGACACGGCGCAGCGCGGGCTCTTCGCCGAGGCCGTCGCGCCGTCGCTGACCGCGGGCAAGGCGCTGTTCTTCGGGCACGGGCTGAACATCCGGTACGGGTTCATCTCGCCACCGTCCGATGTGGACGTCTGCATGGTCGCGCCGAAGGGACCGGGGCACCTGGTCCGCCGGCAGTTCGTCGACGGCAAGGGCGTGCCCGTGCTGGTCGCCGTCGAGCAGGACGCCACCGGTGGCGCCTTCCCGCTCGCCCTGTCCTATGCGAAGGCCATCGGTGGTACCCGCGCCGGCGCCATCCGTACCACGTTCACCGAGGAGACGGAGACCGACCTGTTCGGCGAGCAGTCGGTGCTGTGCGGCGGCGTGTCGGCTTTGGTGCAGACCGGGTTCGAGGTCCTGACCGAGGCCGGGTACGCCCCGGAGGTCGCCTACTTCGAGTGCCTGCACGAGCTGAAGCTGATCGTCGACCTGATGTACGAGGGCGGCATCGCGCGGATGCGGTACAGCGTCTCGGACACCGCCGAGTACGGCGACTACTCGCGTGGTCCGCGGGTGATCGACGGGCGGGTGAAGGACGAGATGCGCCGGATCCTCGCCGAGGTGCAAAGTGGTGAGTTCGCCCGCGAGTGGATCGCCGAGGACGACGCCGGTCGGCCGAACTTCACCAAGTGGCGCGAGCAGGCAGCCCGCCATCCGATCGAGGAGACGGGCCGGAAGCTGCGGTCGATGATGAGCTGGGTGGACCGGCCGATCACCGAAACCGCCTAAGCCACACCCGCCGGGCCAGGGTCGGGTGGTCCGGTCCGCGCCACCGGTGACCTAGCCGGCCGGCATGGCCGTCGCTACGCTGAGCCGGATGCGCCTCGCGTACGGCCTCCTCGGCCCGCTCACCGTGGTGCGGCATGGGCTCCCGGTCCCGATCCGGGCTATGAAGCCGCGCACCGTACTTGCGTTCCTTCTGCTCTGCGCCGACCAGCACGTGACCGCCGCCCAGCTCGCCGACGAACTGTGGGGCGAGTCGCCGCCGGCGTCGGCGAGGGCGAACCTACGTACGTACATCGGCAGGCTGCGCCGCGCACTGGTCGACCCGGTCATCGTGGGCAGCGGCGGGGGGTACCGGCTGGTGCTCGCCGGTGCCGAGTTCGACGTGACGGCGTTCCGCGCGCTGGTCCGCGACGGCCGGTCCGCGCTTGCTGCCGGCGCCGCCGCTCGGGCGCTGCCTTTGCTGGAGCGGGCACTGGCTACCTGGCGGGGCGAGCCGCTGGCCGACATCGACGCCGGCCCGGTAGTGCTACAGCACGCCGGCCAGCTGGCCGATGAGCGGGTGCTGGCCTTCGAGGATGCGATGGAGGCCCGGCTCGTCCTGGGCCGGCATGCCGACGTGATCCCGGCGATGCGCGCCCACGTCGCCACGCACCCGCTTCGCGAGCGTGCCCAGGGGCAGCTGATGATCGCCCTCTACCGCAGCGGAGACATCGGCAGCGCCCTGGCCGTGTACGCCCGCGCCCGGTCGAGCCTGCGTGACGAGCTCGGCATGGAGCCGGGTAACGAGCTGCGGCGGATCCAGCACGCGGTGCTCACCCGTGACCCGGCGCTCGGCGTGCCCGCCGACCGGGCCGGCTCGGTGCGGAGCACGCCGCCGGACCCGGTGCCCCGGCAGTTGCCGCCGGCACCGGCCGTGCTGGTCGGCCGCGCCGAGGCGTACGCCCGGATCCGGGAGGTGGCGCACGGGCCGACCGTGCCGGGCCGCCCGGCGTTGGTGGCCATCCACGGTGGCGCGGGCGTGGGCAAGTCCGCCCTGGCAATCGCGGCGGCGCACGAGTTGGCCGACCGGTACCCCGATGGACAGCTCTATCTCGACCTGTTGGGCGCGAGTCCGGGTCTGGCCCCGGTACCGGTCGGGACAGCCCTGGGCCGGCTCCTCACCGCGCTCGGTACGGCGCCCGCGGCGATACCCGCCGACTCGACCGAGGCGGCAATACTGTACCGCTCGCTCACCGCGGTCCAGCGCCTGCTGATCGTGCTGGACAACGCGGCCGGTGCGGCCCAGGTGGAGCCGCTGCTGCCGGCGGCCGGTACCTGCCTGGTGCTGGTCACGAGCCGGCCCGCGTTAACCACAGTGGACGGTGGCGTGCTGGTCGCGCTCCGGCCGGTTACCGACGAGGACGCGCAGTTGCTCCTTCGTCACCTGGTGGGCACCGATCGGGTGGCTGCTGAGCCCGCCGCGACCGCGCTCGCGGTACGTCTCAGTGAGCGGCTGCCGCTGGCGCTGCGGGTTCTCGGCGCGCGCCTGGCGAGCCAACCCGGTCGGTCCATCGGCGAGCTGGTGGAGCGGTTGTCGGACGAGCGGCGCCGGCTCGATCTTTTGGAGCTGCCCGAGCTGGGCGTGCGATCCAGCCTCCGAGTCAGCCACGATCTGCTCGGCCGATCCGGGAGCCGGCTGGATGCCGCGTCGGCGCGGGCGTTCCGGTTGCTCGCCGTGCTGTCGACACCCACCTTCGGGCCGGACGTGGTGCACGCCCTGCTGGCCGGCCCGGCCGAGCCGGTCGCCGACCGGCCGGACCCCGACGCGGTCATCCATCACCTGGCCGCGCTACACCTCATCGAGCCCGCGGAGGCGCCCGCCAGGTGGCGCATGCACGACCTGCTCCGGCTGCTCGGCACCGAGCTGGCACACGAGGACCCGGCCGACGAGGTGTGCGCCGCGCTGGATCGGGCCAACGCCTACTATGCCGGTACGGCGAGGTGCGCGGTCGGGCTCGTCCGGCCGGGTGTGCGTTCACCCGCCGGGGCCGCTGATCCGCCGCCGGCCCAGTTCACCGACGCGGCGGACGCGGTGTCCTGGCTCGATCGGGAACTGCCCAACCTGCTGGCCGTCGCCCGCCGGGCGGCCGAAGATCCGCGGACCGCACGAGTGCCCGTGGACCTGTTGCGCGCGCTGAGCGCGTACCTGCCGCCGCGCGGTGGCTGGGGCGACTTCGCCGAGCTGGCCGAGCTCGCACACCGGGCCGCGGCCCTGGGCGCCGATCCGCGCGAACTGGCGCTCGCGTTGATGGCCTGCGGGCTGGCCAGCCACCGTGGGGGCGATATCGACGGCGCGGTGCGACTGGTCGGTGAGGCGCTGGCCCTGCGCGAGGCGATCGGTGACCTGGCCGCCGCCGGGGCGAGTCACGACCTGCTCGGCACCATCTACTACGAACTCGGCCACCCGGTCGTCGCGATCGCCTGCTACGCCCGTGCCTTGCGGCTGCACCGGAGGTTCGACCGGCTCCAGCACGTGGGTACCACCCTGCACAACCTCGGTGAGGCGTTCGACCTGCTGGGCCGGCCGGCGGCCGCGATCCGGTTCCTGCGGCGCAGCCTGCGGATGCGGGTGGCGATCGGGGACCGGCTCGGCGAGGCGCGCACGCGGGTGGTGCTCGGTCGGCTGCTCGCCGGGTCCGGCCCCGGACGGGGTCGGGCGTGGACCGGATCGCCGGGTGAGCCGGACGAGGGGCGGCTCTTGCTGGCCGAGGGCATCGCGATCGCTCGGGCGGTACGCCACCGCGAGGCCGAGTGGGAGGGCATGGTCTACCACGCCGAGTTCCAGCGGCGGTCGGGCGAGAGCAACAGCGCGTTCGAGACCCTGCGCGGTGCGCACCAGCTCGCGCTGCAGCTGGGCTGGCGGTATCCGGAGGCGGTGGTTCTCCGGCTGCTCGCCAAGGTGCATCTCGGCCTCGGCGACCAGGCGACGGCCGCGGCCTGCCAGGCGGACGCCGACGCGATCGGGTACCGAGTTGGAATCCCTGCCCTGGAGGCGTTCCTGGCCGACCCGCTGGCGGCTGGACCGGAACGCGTCAGCGCCCAGGCTGGCCGGTCCGGTGCCTGACCCACCCGCCGAACCTGGCGAACCGGTCCGCCCAAATTTGTTGTGCGGACTGCGCTCGCGCACCCGCACCCAGTCGCAGGGGTCGACCACGGAGTCTGTGCCAGAGCCACATCAAGATGGCCGTTGACAGGCGGCGGCCTTCCCTCTCAATCACCAGCTCCACCGCTTTTCGCGATATTCAGGTGTGTAATTCCTCTTCTGTCGTGCCACCGAGCTCCTCCGTTCCGGTCCATGGTCGCAAGCCGGGACCCTGTCAGAAATCTGCGGGGCACCTCGCGGCCCTGGCCGCCATCGGCACCGCCGTCATGCTGCGCCTGGCACACCTTCGCCGCCGCGACACAGTCAGACCCCCTGACATCGCCGCGACACGGCAACTCCCCCGGGCCGCCCTCGGCCGCCGGGTCCAGCCGACTTTCCAGGGCCGGGTTCAGACACGCCAGGCGGTCACGGTCAGATCGAACCTGTGGCCTCGGATGAGTCTGTCCAAAATAGACCAACATGAGGAAGATGACGGCGCCGTCACTTGAGCACCGGAAAGTCACCATAGTGACCAGCCGCCACCGGTAACGCCTTCCACCTCCCGCTGACGGATTCCGGAGGGCTGGTGCTCCGATAGCCTGCTGGCCGCGCACAACGGCGTGGCCAGCAGATGGGCGCCACTTCTACTCAGGTCGGCGTTGCCGTTATGTTGCGGTGGCGGGGATGTCGTTGCATCCGCCGTATCTTGTTCCGCCGTTGAGTTGGGTTCCGGTACGGGAGCTCCTTGTCCACCATGTGGATCCGTTGGTGCAGTCGCGTCGGTAGAGGCCGCGGTCGGTCCAGCCGTCGCCGTCGTAGTCGCCTGGTGCGGGGAGGTCGGTACAGCCGCCGTACTTGCTGCCGCCGTAGATCTGTGTCCCGGTACGCGAGCTCTTGATCCACCAGGATGAGCCGTTGGTGCAGTCTTGCCGGTAGAGGGCCAGATCGGTCCAGCCGTCGCCGTCGTAGTCCCCGGGTGCGGGGATGTCGCGGCAGCCGCCATACTTCGATCCACCGTACGGTTGGCCACCGGTGCGGGAACTGCGGACCCACCACGTGGAGCCGTTGGTGCAGTCTTGGCGATAGAGGGCCAGATCGGTCCAGCCGTCGGCGTCGTAGTCGCCGACGGTCCGGCCACCAGCGCCACCACCACCACCCCCACCACCACCCCCCCCACCGCCCCCGCCCCCCGCCCCCCCGG
>JAEHDK010000477.1 GCA_016880465.1 Micromonosporaceae bacterium | reverse complement strand
GGCGCTGCGCCGGAACCGGGCCGTGCTGGTACTCGTCGCGCTGGTCGCGTTCGGGCCACTGGCCTTTGTGGACTCCGAGGAGACCTCGCTGGCCCTCAACGAGAGCACCCGGGACGCCGGGTACTGGGCCGTGGTCGCCGCCCTGCTGAGCCTCGGCATAGCGCTGCCGGCCGGAGTTGCGTGCTGGTTCGCCTTCGGTCGCCGGCGGCAGCGGTCAGCCGGTGGCGCCCCGCGGCACGCGCTCGCCGCGGGCCTCGCGGTCGCCGCCGGTCTCGCCGTCACCGGGGTGTACGTCGGGCTCGGCCAGCCCGGCTTCCATGGCGACCGGGTCTTCGTGGTACTGCGCGAGCAGGCGGATCTGGCCGGGCTGGCGGGGATCAGCGACCGGGCCGAGCGGCTGAGCACCACGTACCACCGGCTCGTCGAGCACGCCGACCGCACGCAGGCACCGCTACGCCGCACGCTTGCCCGATGGCACCTGCGCTACACGCCCTACTACCTGGTCAACGGCATTGAGGTCGACTCGGCCAGCCCGGTGATCCGCGCCTGGCTGGCCACCCGCGCCGACGTCGACCGGGTGCTCGCCGCACCCGAGCTGCGACCCTTACCGGCCCCGGCGCGGACGGTGTACCCGGCCGCCCCGGCCCCGCAGGAGCCGCAGTGGAACATCGAGGCGGTGCGGGCCGACCGGGTGTGGCGTACGTACGGCGTGACCGGACGCGGGATCCTCATCGGTACGTCGGACTCCGGCGTGGACGGTACGCATCCCGCGCTGCGCAACGGGTTCCGCGGTGGCGACGACTCGTGGTACGACCCGTGGAACCACACCCGTACCCCGACCGACCACAATGGACACGGTACGCACACGATCGGCTCGGCGGTCGGCCGGTCGCCCACCGGCGCCGTACCGGGTCGGGACTCCGGCGACGTACCGGTCCAGACGCCCGCCGCGATCGGCGTGGCACCGGGCGCCCAGTGGATGGGCTGCGTCAACCTCGACCGCAATCTCGGCAACCCGCCGCACTACCTCGACTGCCTGCAGTTCATGCTCGCCCCGTTCGCGTTCGGCGGGGACCCGTTCCGCGACGGCCAGCCGGAGCGCGCCCCGCACATCCTGACCAACTCCTGGGGGTGCCCGCGGCTGGAGGGCTGTGACGAGGACGCGCTGCGCCAGGCGACCGCCGTGTTCGCGGCGGCCGGGATCTTCTTCGTGGTGGCCGCGGGCAACTACGGCCCCGGGTGCGGCTCCATCGTGGACGCCCCGGCGATCTACCCGGATGTCGTGACGGTGGCGGCGATCCAGCGGGCGGGCGGGGTGGCCGAGTTCTCCAGCCGCGGCCCGGCGCTCGGCGGCGCGACCAAGCCGAATCTCGCCGCGCCCGGCACCGACGTGCTCTCCGCCCTGCCGGGCGGCGGCTACGGCGTGTTGTCCGGCACCTCGATGGCCACCCCGCACGTGGCCGGCGTGGTCGCCCTGATGTGGTCGGCCAACCCGAAGCTGATCGGCGACATCGATCGCACCCGGGCCATCCTGGTCGACACCGCGTACCCACCGCTGCCCACCTTCGGGCCGGACGGCGACGACAGCTGCGGCGCGCGGGCCAGCTACGGCGCCGGCGTGGTGAACGCCCTCGACGCGGTGACCGAGGCGCGCGACCTGAGCTGAGCCGGCCCGGGGCGTCGCGTGGTGAGCTGGCCGCCACGGTGAGCAGCCGGCGCCCAGCCATTGCGCTTCCGGCCGTGGGGGACAACCATCGATATGACTACCGGCAGGTAGCTACCGTCCCCTGCAGGAGGCCACTATGCGGTTGCGGCTCCACCATGCCCTCAGGCGCGCCCTCTCGTTGGGCGCCGGCCTGATCCTCGTCCTGTCGATCGGGGTCGCCGATGCCGTGCCGGCCGGCGCCGGCGGCGTACCCGGCGACCAACCGCTGCCCGGGTACACGATCGACCAGGACCCCCCGCTCGCGCCCGTCCTGGTCGGTGACGCATTCACCACGGTGCTGTCCGGCGTACACGAGCACGCCGCATACGACATCGAGGTGCCGCCGAACTGGAACGGCGACCTGGTGATGTGGGCCCACGGCTACCGCGGGCAGGGCTTCGTCCTCACCGTTGACCCACCCGCCTTCGGGCTGCGCCAGAAGCTGCTGGACCAGGGGTACGCCTGGGCGGCCTCGTCCTACTACGACAACGGGTTCGACATCGAGGCGGGCGTGCTGTCCACCAGGGAGCTGGCGCGGGAGTTCGGCCGGCTCGTCGGTGACCCGGACCAGATCTACATCGCCGGCGTCTCGATGGGCGGGTACATCATCGGCCGGTCCCTCGAGCAGTACCCGCACCTCTACGCCGGCGCGCTGCCGATGTGCGGCGTCATGGGCGACCAGCGGCTGCTCGACTTCTTCCTCGACTACAACGTCGTCGCGCAGGCGATCTCCGGCATCCAGGCGTACCCGATCCCGGCCGACTACCTGACCAACGCCGTGCCGCGGATGCAGGTGGCGCTCGGCCTGGTGGGGCTGAGCCCGATCGGCCCGGACACCACCAACGATCTCGGCAAGCAACTGCGCGCCATCACGATCAACCAGTCGGGCGGTCCGCGGCCCGGCGCCAACGCGGCGTTCGCGGTGTGGAAGGACTTCCTCTTCGGCATCGCCGCCGGCGCGACCGGCGAGACTCTCGCCGAGCGACCCGGCCAGCTGTCGACGAACGTGTCGACGCAGTACGAGCCGAACTCCCCCGTCGACGTTAACGCCGTGGTGCAACGGGTGCCCGCGGAGAACGAGGTGGCCCGGCTCACCCACTCGCTGACCCAGGTTCCGCTCATCGTGGGCCGGCCGAGCGTGCCGGTTGTCTCGCTGCACGGGCTCGGCGACCTGTTCGTGCCGTTCTCGATGGAGCAGCAGTACCAGGCCGACGTCGCGGAGCAGGGGCGCACCGGGTTCCTCGTCCAGCGGGCAATCCGTACCGCGCAGCACTGCGAGTACTCGCCGACCGAGGTCGGTACCGCCTGGGACGACCTGGTGAGCTGGGTCAACGACGGGTCGAAGCCGGCCGGGGACGAGGTAAGCACCCCCTCGGTCGTCGCCGGTCCGACGTACGGCTGTGCGTTCAGCGACCGCGCGGCGTTCCTCGCCGGTACGGGTACCCGCCGGCTCTACCCCGCCTGCCCCTGACGGCCAGGCCGGTCAGGCCCCGCCCCTCGGCTGCGGGGGGCGGGGTCGCGGCAGGCCGGCCGGCGGCTGGGCGTCGGTCGCACCGACGCGTACGACCGCGCTCGCCGCGGCCTCGGTGTCGCGCAGCACCCGCAGGGCGTTGTGCCAGGTGAGGTTCGCCAGCTCGGGGTCGGACCAGCCGCGGCCGGCGAGCTCGGCCAGCAGGGCGGGGTACCCGTCGACCCCGTCGAGCCCGTCCGGGGTGGCCGACACGCCGTCGAAGTCACCGCCCAGACCGACGTGGTCGACCCCGGCCACCTCGCGTACGTGCTCCACGTGATCGGCCACGTCCGCGATCCCGCACGGCGGGCGCGGGTTGGCGGCGAGCCACGCGTCCCGCGCGGTCGCGTCCTCGGCCAGCAGCGCGCCCATCCAGGCCCGGCACTCCTCGGTGAGGAAGCCCGGTACGAAGGTGACCATGACGACGCCGCCGGTCTCCCGGACCCGGCGCAGGATCCGGTCCGGCACGTTGCGCGGGTGGCCGCAGAGCGCCCGGGCACTGGAGTGGGAGAAGAACGCGGGCGCCCGCGACGTGTCCAGCGCGGCGTCCATTGTGGACTCAGCCACGTGCGACAGGTCGACGAGCATGCCGAGGTCGTTGCACTCCCGTACGACCGCGCGCCCGAAGTCGGACAGCCCGCCCACGCCGGGCTCGTCGGTGGCGCTGTCCGCCCATGGCGTGTTGCGGGCATGGGTGAGCGTGAGGTACCGCACCCCGAGCGCGTACATCATCCGCAGCGTGCCGAGCGAGGAGGCGATGCAGTGGCCGCCCTCCATGCCCAGCAACGAGGCGATCCGGCCGCTGCGGTGCGCGGCGAGCACCTCGTCCGCCGACCGGGCGAGCGCGAGCTGGTCAGGATACCGGCGGATCAGCTGGTGTACCGCGTCGATCTGTTCCAGCGTGGCGACGACCGCTTCCGGCTCGGCCAGCTCGCACGGTACGTAGACCGACCAGAACTGGCCGCCGACGCCGCCCGTGCGCAGCCGGGGCAGGTCGGTGTGCAGGCCGGCCGCGGACTGGTCGCGGCCGATGTCCAGCGCGTCGAGGTCGTACCGCACCCGCTCGCGCAGTTGGATCGGCAGGTCGTTGTGCCCGTCGAGTACGGGTGCCCGGGCGAGTAGCGCGGCGATCCGGTCGCTCATGGCCCACCACGTTACCCACCCCGACCGGCCGGGCGGTACCGAGCGGAACGGGGCCGCCGGATGTGTCCGGCGACCCCGTTGCGCTGGTGCGGACTCAGAAGTCCATGTCACCGCCGCCGGGTGCACCGGCCGGCGCCTTCTCTTTCTCCGGCTTGTCCGCCACCACGGCCTCCGTGGTGAGGAACAGCGCCGCGATCGACGCCGCGTTCTGCAGCGCCGAACGGGTCACCTTCGCCGGGTCGATGATGCCGGCCGCCAGCATGTCGACGTAGTCACCGGTCGCGGCGTTCAGCCCGTGACCCGGCTCCAGGTTGCGGACACGCTCGACGACCACGCCGCCCTCGAGGCCGGCGTTGACCGCGATCTGCCGCAGCGGGGCGTCCAGCGCGACCTTGACGATCTGCACGCCGGTCGCCTCGTCGCCGCTGAGGTCCAGCTTGTCGAAGGCGGTCTTGCCGGCCTGGACCAGGGCGACACCGCCACCCGGGACCATGCCCTCCTCGACACCGGCCTTGGCGGCCCGTACCGCGTCCTCGATGCGGTGCTTGCGCTCCTTCAGCTCGACCTCGGTGGCCGCGCCGATCTTGATGACCGCCACGCCGCCGGCCAGCTTGGCCAGCCGCTCCTGCAGCTTCTCGCGGTCGTAGTCGGAGTCGCTCTTCTCGATCTCGGTGCGGATCTGGTTGACCCGGCCCTGGATGCGCTCCGCGTCGCCCGCGCCGTCGACGATCGTGGTCTCGTCCTTGACGACGACCACCTTGCGGGCGCGGCCGAGCAGGTCCAGCCCGATGTTCTCCAGCTTCAGGCCCACGTCCTCGCTGACGACCTGGCCGCCCGCGAGGGTGGCGATGTCCTCCAGCATGGCCTTGCGGCGGTCGCCGAAGCCCGGCGCCTTGACGGCG
>JAEHDK010000476.1 GCA_016880465.1 Micromonosporaceae bacterium | reverse complement strand
CGGCCGGGGCGCCCGCCGGGTGGGTCGAGCCCTGGACCCGCGCCGGGTGGGCCGGGCGCTCGCGCGGACGAGGCTGGGTCAGGCGATCGGTCGCGGCGCACGGCGAGTACGCAACTGGGTCGGCCAGCAGCGCGAGCAGTTCCGCCGCCGGCGGGATCAGCGCCGCCAGCGAAGGCGGCAGATCGCCGAACAACGCCTTGCCAGGGCAGTCGCGGCGATCAGGGGACCGCTGCAGGCCATGCTCGCTCGAGGCGTTTCCCGGGTGCGGCTGTGGGCGCGGGTGCAGCTTTGGCGGGTCCAGTACCGCCTGTCTGCGCTCTCCGCGCGATCGACCGGCAGCGGCGGTGTCGAGTTCCGCGCCAGGATCAACCCGTCGCAATCAGTGGGCAACGGTTACCTACCTGCCGGCATGGCGCTACGGAACATGGTCAACCGGGCGGTCGAACGCATCCTCGCCCGAGAGGACGTCCGTGCCGCGGGTGCGACGATCGCCACCGAGGCGGCGGCCGGCCGCGAGGTCCATATTCGCGGCGAGACCCTCGGGTACACCGGCTACGCTGCGGCATTGCGCCATCCCAGCATGCCTGTCCGGCCCAGGTTCAGCGCCGAGACCGTCCGAGTCGGTCAGGGCGCCCACCCGGTGCGAGTACATCGTCTGGGGGCGTTCGACCCTCGGGAAGGCGTCGTGAGGGGCGGTGGCAGATACGTCAATGCCCCGGAAAGGCTCGCCGCCTCGCGCGCCGGGCGGCACGCCGGCCGGTTCTCGCCGGCAGCGGTGCACGAGCTGGCGACGACCGGCCAACTGCCGCATCGATATCGGCATGCGGCCGAGACGCTGGCGCCGATCACCCATACGATGTACGGCGCCGAGACGCGGCGCCGGCCGCAAAGCCTCGCGTACGCAGCGATGACGACCGAGCTGGCGACTCGCGGCCGCGGCAGCATTCCCGACCTGCCGCAAGCACCGCGAGGTGCCGGTGTGGCCGCGCGCTTCGAAGGATCGACCCGTGCCGAGCGAGAGCAGATCTGGCGCGGTCGCAGTCGGGCCGAGCGTCGTCAGTTGGTGGCCGACGTCCGCGCCGTTCGTCGCCGCGAGATCGCCATCGCCGAGCGGTGGTTGCAGGCCAGGCTGGCGGCAGGGGAGTACTTCCGCGACGAGACACACGCCGAGAACTGGATCTACGAACAGTTGCTCGAGCGCTTGCGCATCGTCGAGCAGACGACGGTCCGACCCCTGGCGGGCACCGGTCGTCCAGGCGAGGTCGGAGGCGGCGCATGACCGGCTACCCACGGACGCCGAAGACGGTGAGCGGCGGGATCGTCCTGGTCGACCCGGACAGCTCGGCGGTCCGGCGCGTCGTGGTGTTGCAGTACAACCCCGACACGCTGAACCGGACGCTGCAGGTACAGGGTGCCGGGCCGGACAGCGGCGACCGGCTGGACGTGCTGCGCCTCAAGGGCGCACCGGTCGAGACCATCAAGGTGGAGGCGGAGATCGACGCCGCCGAGCAGCTGGAGCAGCCGGAGCGCCACCCCCGGACCGTCGAGCTGGGCCTGCTCCCCGTGCTGGCCGCGCTGGAAGCGTGTGTCTATCCGTCGAGCGGCACCGTGCAGGCCAACGAGCAGCTCGCGATCCTCGGCACGCTGGAGATCGTGCCGGCGGAGGCGCCGCTGGCGCTGTTCGTCTGGGGTACGCAGCGGGTGCTGCCGGTACGGATCACCGAGTTGACCGTGACCGAGGAGGCGTTCGACCCGATGCTCAACCCGATCCGGGCCAAGGTGTCGTTGGGCTTGCGGGTCCTGGCCACGAACGACGTGCCGCGCGGCCACCGGGCTGCCGCGCTGTTCATGGCGTACCACCAGAAGAAGGAGCGGCTCGCGGCACAGACCTCGGGCCAGCTGTCCAACCTCGGCCTCGGGAGGCTGCCGTGAACGACGCAGCGCCACCGCTGCCCGCCTCGCCCGTCGCGGGGCCGCCCGGCTACCCACCGGACTCCCGGTACGCCGGCGTGGCCACGGTGACCCGGCGGTTGCCGGACGGGCGAACGGTCACCTACCTGCGGCGCCGGTTCGTACCGCCCGCGGAACGGCTCGCCACCATGCACGAGCACGTGGTCCGGGCGACCGACCGGCTGGACACGCTGGCGGCCACCTACTACGGCGACTCCCAGCTCTGGTGGCGTATCGCGGACGCGGCCGGGGTGACCGACCCGGACGCCGCACTGGTGCCCGGCCGGCGCATCCGCATCCCGCATCCCGAGGGACTGCCCGGGGTGCCGCTGTGATCAACCGGCTGCATTTCACCCTGCTGATCGGCCCGGTGGTGGCGGTACCTGCGCCGCCGCCGGTGGTCGAGGCGTTCACCGGCGCCCAGGTGACGGTCACCGCGGGCCAGCGCAGCGGCTTCCAGCTGACGTTCGCGCTCAGCCGCCGGTCGCTGCTGTCGACGACGTTGATTCCGGCCGGCTACTTCGACCCCGGCATCCGGGTGATCCTCGTCGTCACGGTCAACGGCGTGCCCACCCCGATCATCGACGGCCTGGTGACCCGGCAGGAGGTCGGCGTCAGCGACCAGATCGGCCAATCCGTCCTCACCGTGACCGGCGAGGATGTCAGCGTCGCCATGGATCTGGTGAAGATAAAGGGAATCCCGCAGCCGCCGCTGCCGGCGGCCGGCCGGGTCGCGCTCATCATCGCGATGTACTCGATCCTCGGCCTGGTGCCGGTCGTCATCCCGGAGCTCTTCCCGGACATCCCGATACCCACCGACCGGATCGAGAGCGTGCAGGGTACGCACCTCGAGTACATCAACAACCTGGCCAAGAAGAACGGCTACGTGTTCTACGTCGAGCCCGGTCCGGTGCCCGGCATGAACATCGCGTACTGGGGGCCGGAGATACGCGTCGGCGTACCGCAGCCGGCGCTGAACGTCGACTTCGACTCCCGCTCGAACGTCACGTCGCTGAACTTCAGCTACGACGGTCTGCAGCGGGCGACCTATATCGCCACGATCCAGGAGCGCCTGTCGAAGGCGCCGATCCCGGTGCCGCTGCCGCCGATCGACCCGCTGCGGCCCCCGCTGGCCATCAAGCCGGCGCCGACACTGCGCGTCGAGATGCTGGACGACACCGCGAAGATGACCCCGGTCGAGGCGCTCGCCAACGCCGTCGCCCGCGCCTCCGAGTCGGCCGACGCGGTCACCGGGCAGGGTCAGCTGGACGTCCTGCGGTACGGCCACGTCCTGCGCGCCCGGGGCCTCGTCGGCGTACGCGGTGCCGGGCCGGCGTACGACGGCCTGTACTACGTCAAGAGCGTCACGCACAGCATCAAGCGCGGCGAGTACACCCAGAGCTTCACGCTCAGCCGCAACGGCCTGATCCCCCTGACTCCGGTGGTGATGCCATGACCGGCCCGCAGACCGCGGAGAAGTACTACGGCAAGTACCGCGGCACCGTCGTGAACAACGAGGACCCGATGCGGATGGGCCGCCTCATGGCGATCGTCCCGGACGTGGTCGGGTTGCTGCCGTCCACCTGGGCGATGCCGTGCGTGCCCTTCGCCGGCATCCAGAGCGGCGCGTTCCTCGTGCCGCCGATCGGTTCCGGCGTGTGGATGGAGTTCGAGCAGGGCGACGTACAGCATCCGGTGTGGACGGGCGGCTTCTGGGGGTCGGCCGCCGAGGTGCCGGCCCTGGCCCAGGCCGCACCGGCGACGGTGTCCCACGTGGTACTGCAGACAACCGGCCAGAACACTGTGATGATCAGCGACGTACCCGGGCCCACCGGCGGCATCCTGCTCAAGACGACCACCGGCGCGCTGATCGCGGTGAACGACACCGGCATCACGATCTCCAACGGCAAGGGCGCCACGATCGTCATGGCCGGCCCGACGGTCACCATCAACGCGGGAGCTCTGACGGTGACGTGAGCGGCCCCGTTGTTCATGTCGGTGCGGGCGTGACGTGCCTGCACGGCGGCCCGGTGACGGTCGTCTCGGCGAACGCCCGGGTGCTGGTCGCTGGCCAGCCGGCGGCGACGCTCGCGGACAACTTCCTCGTCGCGGGCTGCTCGTTCGCGCCCGGCACCCCGCACCCCTGTGTCCGTCTACAGTGGACTACAACGGCCGCCCGGGTACTCGTGAACGGGCAGCCGGTCATCACCCAGGCCAGCGTGGGGCTCGGGCTCGCCGCCGACCAGGCGCCGCAGGGGCCGCCGGTCGTCGCCCTCGTACAGCCGAGGGTGGTGGCGATGTGACCTACCTGGACCATCCGCTGCGGGTGGACGCGCGCGGCGCCACCGCCGCCGTCGACGACCGCGGCTGGCTGCGCGACCTGGTGGAGCAGGTGCTCTTCACCGCGCCGGGCGAGCGGGTGCACCGGCCCGACTTCGGCAGCGGCCTGCTGCAACTGGTGTTCGCCGGGCAGACCGCGGAGCTGGGCGCGACCGTGCAGTTTCTGGTGCAGGGCGCGCTGCACCAGTGGCTCGGCCACCTCATCGAGGTCGAGAGCGTGGCGGCCGAGGCGTCCGACGGCGTGCTCGTCGTGATGGTGTCCTATGTGGTACGGCGGACCGGGGAACGCCGGGAGGACCGGTTCGAGCAGGAGGCGCCGCTGTGACGGGCGACCCGAGCTACGAGTGCGGGACCGACGCGCGGCGCCGGCAGATCCGCGGTACGGCGCTGAACGGCATCGACTACGTGGAGATCGGTACCGGGACGGGCGAGCTGCCGGCCCGGTCGGTGCTGGTGCACTTCGTCAACCCGGTCACCGGCCCGGTGCCGGACGCGACACACTGGCAGGTCGAGGGCGGCGACCGGATCCGGGGCATCGCCGTGGCGTCGGTCGAGCAGACCGCCGGGGCCGACACGCTTCGACTCGTCCTTGACCGGGTCGGCGACCTCTCCTGGTACACGCTGCGGCTGGTCGGCACGCTCGGCGACGTTCCGCAGCCGCCGGCCGGGTACGACCCGGCGCTGGACCTGGTGCGGTTCCTGTTCCGGCCCGGCTGCGTCGACGTGGACTGCGCGCCGCCGGAGTCCACTGTGGACGCGGTAGTTCTGCCGCCGGTGGTCGACTACACGGCCAAGGACTACCCGGCCTTCGTACGGGTCCTGCTGGACCGGATGGCGCTGCTCCAACCACAGTGGACCGACCGGGAGCCGGCCGACGTACGCACCGTACTGGTCGAGGCCATGGCGTACGAGGCGGACCGGCTCAGCTACGTCCAGGATGCCGGGATGACCGAGGGCTACCTCGGCACCGCCCGGCAGCGCATCTCGGTACGCCGGCACGCCCGGCTGGTCGACTACCCGATGCACGACGGCTGCGCCGCGCGGGCCTGGGTCTGGGCGTCCGTGCTGGCCGACTGCGGCTCGCTGGTCGGCGCCCGGCTGCTGACCGGTGCCCGGGTGAGCAACCCGGCGGTCACACCCGAGTCCACTGTGGAGCGCGAGCTGCGGCTCGGCGGCTCGCTCGTCTTCGAGGTGATCGACGGCCCGGCCGGCCTCGTACCGGCGCACAACGCGATGCCCTTCCACACCTGGGACGCGGTGGCGTGCGCACTCCCCGCCGGCGCGACCCGGGCCACGCTGCGCGGCAAGTACCCGGGACTCGCCGCGGGTGACGTGCTGTGCCTGGCCGCCACGGGACCGGACGAGCCGGTACCCGACCCGGACTCGACGCTGCGGCACCTGGTACGCCTCCGGACGGTCCTGGTGGGCCAGGATCCGGCCCACGGCCTCGGGATCACCGAGCTGGTCTGGGACGCCGCCGACGCATTGCCGTTCGCCCTGCCGGTCACCGACCGGGACGGTCACGACGTCGGGCGGGCCTTCGGCAACATGGTGCTGGCCGAGCACGGCGAGACGCGCCGCGACGCGTCCGGCGCGGTGGCACCGGAGCCGCTGCCGGTGGTCCCCGCTGAACCGCCGGCCCGGGCCGGCCGACCGTCGTCCTACCGGCCCGCGTTGTCCGCCGCGCCGGTCACTCAGCGGCCGCCGTACGACCCGGCCCGGGCCCGGCTGCTGCCCGCGG
>JAEHDK010000475.1 GCA_016880465.1 Micromonosporaceae bacterium | reverse complement strand
GCGCGTCAGCGTCCGCCCCACCTGTTATCTCGGTCACCTGTCTCGTGCGCGGCGTGGCGGCGGCCGTGCCGGCCAGAGTGGCGGCGGTATGGGCGATGGAGTCGATCACTTCAGCGCGGACGGCGACCGTAAGGGTCACCTGCTGGCGGCGCCGGTCGTA
Source organism: Micromonosporaceae bacterium (assembly GCA_016880465.1). Lineage (GTDB taxonomy): Bacteria > Actinomycetota > Actinomycetes > Mycobacteriales > Micromonosporaceae > EFPC-2. Next base: position 3,056 of record JAEHDK010000475.1, on the reverse strand, counting down.
CCGCACCTCCAGCTGGAACGCATCGAAAAGTTGCCGCTGCTGCTCCTCGGGGAGCTCAAGGACATTTAGGCGTACTTGCGGGAGTTGATCGACTATGTCACGGCGGACCGCCGCCGGCTGCGGCACCGTCTTGGCCAGCGCCTCCAGCTCAGCGGCGATCGCTTGCCTGCGTTTGGTGTTGTCAGCGAACTGCAGCTGCAGCTGAGACCGCCACTGCGAGTCGATCTCCGAATCCCCCGAGCTGGTCATCTGCTGCAGCGACGCGATCAGGTTCTTGTTCGCGGCGTCCACCTCATCGAGCTGTCTGGCGTACGCGGCGGCCGCCGCCTGCACGTCACCGCGGACGGGCTCATCGGCTGGGCCTTCCAGATAGCTGAGCCGGTACGGTCCGAAGACCCGCTCGGTGAAGAACCGAGGGACGAACGGGTCGATGGCGTCCTCCCGGACGGTCAACGCCGCAGGGTGCTGGCCTGTAGCGAAGACCTACTCGTGGCTGTGATCGACATCGTGCGGACTAACGGCTGGCGCATCGGCTCTCAGCGCGTTGACGACACCACTACTCCAGTTTGGCATGGCGCGGATCTGGTTGCGCAGACGCAGGCTGCGGCGGTTGTGCTATACGCGTTCGACAGCGACGTCGCCGACGCCGTCGCAGTCGGCCCGTCTGGTTGCGTCGTGCGCTTCTACCTCAACGAGAAGCTGGTCCTGCGGCTCGAGGACGACGCCCTGGTCAGCCGGACAGCCGATTGGTATGCAGACCGCGCAGGTGGGGAGCCGGACGGCGGGCGACGATGTTGCGGCCAAGCAGACTCTCGCGGACGCCGTCGGCCAGCGCGGCGGACACCAGCGCCCGCACGTAGCGGACGGTGGCCGGGCTGACCTTCTTAGCGCGGGCCGCCGCTACGCGGCATGCCAACGAGCATGCCACCCCACCGGCCCGATCGCCCGACGGATTGCCGCTCAAGTTACATCGACATATCGATGAACAGCTCAGTGCCTGACGGCAACCGTGACAACAACCACGACGCACGCTAGCGACCTGCAGTGCACAGCGGAGCCGGTCCAATACGTTCCGCAATCGCCGTGACAGCCGAGCGGATGTCCGTCGGGACGCTCCTGCAGTGCAACAAGCGCATCCTTTCAGCGGCGACCCGCCTGATTCGTCTCGTTTGCCCAGCCCCAGATCTACTTGGCGCCCAATTATGAGTGCTCACCTTCCGAGAATAGCTTTACAATCTTCACGAAATAGCTCACTCGCTCAGGATCTCTTGCGACGCCATTGAGTCGCGACGCCTCGTTATCGGCCTGTTCGGGACTTTGATAAGCAGCCATCAATGCAATCCTGTGCACTGGGTCATCCGACTCGTACTTCGTATAGCGGACAACAACTGCAAGCTCGTGATCGTGCCCGCTCAAATCCTATCCCCCTGTTTCAATGCGACCAATAAGCTCCCCCGAGACTGGATTCCAGACATCCCCGGTTGGCCCAAACATTACGTCGAAATCAGCAGGCAATTCTTCCATCCTCTTGATTTGGTGAATCTGCGTTCGGAATTCCTCGCGCGTAACGCCATGGTTCAGGTTCAATCGCTCAAAAGCGTAGTCCGCGTCAGTGGTCAGATTCCGAATGGCACTCTGCGGCAGGTCCGCCATATTGGTACAACGTGCATTGTGTACGAGCACCGGCATCGTGCCGGCGATCACATAGTATACGAGGTCGTGCCACCGCCGGGGCACGTCCACCTCAACCGGCCGAACCTGATCGTGCTCACGAGTCCGCGACTGCTGCCGTTCCTTGGGCAGGTGATGGAGGCTGACCCGCATTTGCGGTTCCGGGCGGATGAGCAGGGCTGGTACGTCCGTGACGAGTCCGCGGGCGTGGACTACCGGTCGCCACGAGACCGGGGCGAGACGGCCGACTACGGTTACGTTGGCCGGCTGCCACGGCCAGACGGCAAGGGAACCTTCCTGTACCTTGCCGGTACTCATGCGCAGGGGACGCTTGGGGCCGCCCAGTACTTGGCGCAGAACCTGGGCGAGCTGTACAAGGAGCTGAAGAACCGCCGGTTCTCGACCCTGGTGCGCGCGCACTACAACACGGACGATCCGCGGAAGATCGTGTCTACGGAACGTTTCACGCCGCTGTACCGGCCAGAGGGTGCCTGATGCGCGTCGCTACCGCTACCGATCCGGGTAACCCGTTGGGCGCTAACGAGGACTGGGTGACCGCGGCGCAGAGTCTGATCGTCGTCCTCGACGGGGCCACCGCGCGCACCGAAACCGGTTGCATCCACGGCGTTTCCTGGTACGCGGCGAAGCTCGGCTCAACGATCACCAGCCTGGCCATCGACCACGACCAGAACCTCGGCACCGTGCTGAGTAACGCGATCAGCATGACCGCGAGGCAGCACAACGGCTGCGATCTACGGCATCCGGGGACACCCTCGGCGACGGTGGCGATCCTTCGCCTCACCGAGGATGTTCTGGAGTACCTGGTGCTCGGCGATACCACCATCCTCGTCGACGCAGGCGACACCATCCAGGTACTCAGCGATGCCCGGGTTGATGCCACCGCTAGAGCTGAACGAGCTGAAGCCAACCGTCACCCGTTGGGTTCGGCCGAGAAGCAGGCCGCGCTGCTGCGCATGAAGCATGCCGAGCTGGCCGCCCGTAACCAGCCCGGCGGCTTCTGGGTCGCCGCTGCCGATCCCACCGTGGTCACCCACGCCATCACCGGAAAGTTCCCGATGGACCGGGTACGCCGTGCAGCCGTCCTGACCGATGGAGCGGCACGCATCGTGACCCTGTTCGACCTGCTCGATTGGCATAGCGTCCTTGACGTCCTCAACGACGAAGGACCCACGGAACTAATCCACCGAGTTCGCGCCATCGAAGCGGCTGACCCCATCGGCATCCGATGGCCCGCAACAAGAACAGCGACGACGCGACCGTCGTAGCGGCATTCGCGCCTGGCGTGCCTGTCGGGTCTCAGCCGCGAGACGGCAACGTGAGCGGCAACGGAACCACTCGGCAGCCTTGTGCCAGCGGAAAGCGGG
>JAEHDK010000474.1 GCA_016880465.1 Micromonosporaceae bacterium | reverse complement strand
GGATTAGACTTAGTGTGAGATGTCCCCGCCAGCGGGGCGCCGCGGCGCGGCCTCGAGGTCGGGGTGACGGTGGCCGGCCTGGCCGTGTGCGTGGCCGGCGCCGTCCTCGGCGCGGTGCTCTGCGCGCTGTACGCGCCGGCGTACGTGCGCACGGTCCGGCTGCCCGTCTCACCGATCCTCGCCATCGGGGTGAACCTGCTGCTGATCCGCTTCACCCACCGGGTCACCCGGTCCCGCCGCCTCGCGCTGCTGCCCGGGCTCGCCTGGATGGGCCTCATGATCCTGGCGGCCGGCCGTACCAGCGAGGGGGATCTGCTGCTCGCCAGCAACAACTGGGTGGGCCTGGCGACGATCGCGGCCGGCGTGCTGACCTACACGATCGCCGCGTTCCGCCTGTCGGGCCTGGGTGCGCCCCGGCCGCACGGCGGTCTTGCCAATCCCCCGCCGGAGCGGTAAGAGACTTTCCAGCGGGTCGGTCGACCCAGCGGGGAGGTCCAAGCGATGTGGGAGCGATGGCGGCCTATCACCTTGATGGCGGGTGGGCTGTTCCTGATCACTGTGATCGCGCGGCTGCTGAGCAGGTTCGTGGCGAGCCACAACGACAAACTGCAGAGCCGCATCGGGTACGTCGCCTTCGGCGCGGTCGCGGTGACGGTCGGCGCGCTGGCCGTCTACTGGGCCCGCCGGCACCGGATGGGCCAGGTCGTGCTGGATCTCGGCGGCGCGGTGCTCAGCGCCTGCCTCGCGTCTGTCCTCATCGGACCGTTCATCAGCGGCGACACCCCGTTCGCCAGTGGCGCGGGTAGCTTCTTCGCCCAGATCTGGGTGTACTGCGGCGTCGCGATCGGCGGCGGACTGCTCGGCCTGCTGTTCCTGATCGCGCTCGGCCTGGACTACCGGTCGCAGGCCCTCAAGCGGGACGCGGAGACCCAGCGCGCGAGGCCGAACCGGCCGATCCGACGCTGACGGGTCAGGCGACCGCCGGGCCGCCGGACGCGGGGCCGGCGTGCCAGGTGACGTACCGGTGGTGGGTCGTGAAGCCGGTCCGCCCGTAGAGCGCCACGGCCGCCTCGTTCGCCTCCTCCACCTGCAGGTACGCCCGGGTCGCGCCGGCCCGCCCGGCCCAGTCCGCGAGCGCCCGCAGCACCGCGTGACCCAAGCCGCGCCGGCGGGCCGCCGGGAGCACCTCCACGAGCGAGATGCCGAGCCATTCTCCGGTACGTACGCCACGGGCGATCGCGACCAGCGCGGACTGGTCGTACCCCGCGGCGAAGCGGACCTCGGCCGGCGCGGACAGTACGAACCGGGCGGCGGCCGGGAGCCCGTTCTTGCGGGCGGCGGCTATCGCCAGCCAGTCCGCCGACGGTTCGGTGGCGAGCTCTATCGCATCGCGCGCGGCCGGGATGGCGGCGAGCGGCGCGGTCTGTACGAGCACGGTGGGCTGCGCGGTCCAGCCGGCCGCGGCCAGCGCATCGGCCACCGAGGCGGCGAGCGGCAGCGGCGTGGTGATCCGCGGCACGAGCCGGCGGGCCTGGTACCACGCGGCCGTGGCGGCGATCGCATCCGGCAGGCGCAGGCCCGGGTCGCCGACCGCGAGCGCGGAGTTGGCCCGGTTGCTGAACCCCTCGGCGGCCCGAAGCAGCCAGTCGCCCAGCGGCTCGGTGTCCGGTGCGGGCCAGCCGTCCGCCGCGACCCGTTCGAGGGCGCGGATCGCGCGGTTGGCCGGGCGCCACGGCGGGATCCGCTTGGCCGCGGCCACGTCCTGGCGGCGGATCCGGTGGACAGCGCCGTCCCGGGTACGCAGGACGAGCTCGTCGGTGCCGAACTCCAGCAGCTCGCCGAGCAGATCACCGAACAGCGGCCGGCCGTCCTGTGCGTTCCGGACAAATCGCCGGACCACCACCCGATTGCCGACATCCCGCCTGTCGAGCACGATCGCACCCCTCCCGCCGGAGATACTAGGCTCGTACCCGCCGCGGGGAGCCGCGGCGAGGCACGTGTGAGAGGACGACCCGTGACCTACATCATCGCCGAGCCGTGCGTCGATCTCCTTGACCGGGCTTGCATCGAGGAGTGCCCGGTCGATTGCATCTACGAGGGCAACCGGATGCTCTACATCCACCCTGACGAATGTGTGGACTGCGGGGCATGCGAGCCGGTGTGCCCGGTCGAGGCGATCTTCTACGAGGACGACGTGCCCGAGCAGTGGAAGGACTACACCGCCGCGAACTACGAGTTCTTCGAGGACCTGGGTTCGCCCGGCGGCGCGTCCAAGATCGGCAAGATCGACAAGGATGCGACCTTCGTGGCGGCGCAGCCGCCGCGCGAGGTCGAGCACTGAACGCAGTCCCGGACCTGGCCCGGCGGCGACTGGCCGGCGCCGGGCTGCCCGACTTTCCGTGGGACCTGCTCGACCCGGCCCGGGCGGTGGCCGCCGCGCACCCGGGTGGCCTCGTCGACCTGTCGATGGGTACGCCGGTGGATCCGGTGCCGGCCGCGATCCGGGCCGCGCTCGCGACAGCGGCCGACGCGCCCGGGTACCCCTTGACGGCGGGCACGCCGGCGCTGCGGGCGGCGTTGACCGGTTGGGTCCGGCGTACCTGCGGGTCGCCGGCCGACGTCGGGGTGCTCCCGACGATCGGATCCAAGGAGCTCATCGCCGCCCTGCCGACGCTGCTCGGACTCGGCCCGGACGACGAGGTCGTCATCCCGCGGCTGTGCTACCCGACATACGAGGTCGGGGCCCTGCTCGCCGGCTGCCGAGTGGTCCGGTCCGACTCCCTGGTGGCGCTCGGTCCCGGCCACCGGGTGGGGCTCGTCTGGCTCAACTCGCCCAGCAACCCGACCGGGCAGGTACTCCCGCCCGCGCACCTGCGCAAGGTCGTCGAATGGGCGCGTGACCGGCGGGCCGTGGTCGCCTCCGACGAGTGCTACGCCCCGCTGACCTGGGACGGGACGCCGGCGTCCGTTTTGTCGGTCTGCGGCGCCTCCGCCACCGGCGTCCTCGCGGTGCACTCGCTGTCGAAGCGGTCCAACCTCGCCGGCTACCGGGCCGGCTTCGTGGCCGGCGATCCGGCGCTGGTGCAGTCGCTGCTCGCCACGCGTAAGCACAGCGGCATGATCGTGCCGGCGCCCGTACAGGCGGCCATGGTTGCGGCGGTCTCCGATGAGTCCCATGTGGACGACCAACGCGACCGGTACCGCGCCCGCCGCGCGCGGCTGTGGGCCGCGCTGACCGCCGCCGGGTTCGCCATCTCGCACTCCGAGGCCGGGCTGTACCTGTGGGTCACCCGCGACGAGGACAGTTGGTCCACAGTGGACTGGTTTGCCCAGCGGGGGATCCTGGTGGCGCCGGGCACGTTCTACGGACCCACCGGCGCACGGCACGTCCGGGTCGCCCTGACCGCCTCGGACGAGCGGGTCGGGGCGGCGGCAGAGCGGCTCTCCGCAGACTCCGCGCGATCATGAACCGGACGGCGCCGGTGGGCGCCGATGACCCGCGCCCGTCCGACGTCCGTGCCGTGAATCGAGTGCTCGCGGTGGCGTACCCGCCTATCGTGATGCGATGCGTCGCGCTGCCCGGCTGATGGCCCGGCCCCGATCGGGCCCGACCTAGTCGCACGCATGCGGGTCCCGTTTCGTAGGGGCCCGCCGACCGTGGGTCCCTCCTGTCCACCTGGAGGTTGACCATGTATCTCACCACGCCGATCTATTACGTCAACGACGTACCGCATCTGGGGCATGCGTACGCCACCGTGGTCGCCGACGCGCTCGTCCGGTGGCAACGCCAACGTGGCCGGCCGGCCCGGCTCGTCACCGGTACCGACGAGCACGGCGCCAAGATCGCCCGGGCGGCCGCGGCGGCCGGGGTGGCGCCCGCCGCCTTCGTCGAGACGACTGCGGCCCGCTTCCGATCCACCTGGGACCGGCTCGGCATCCAGTACGACGAGTTCGTGCGTACGACCTCGACCGCACATCGGGCCGTCGTCACCGAGCTACTGCAGCGCGGGTACGACCGCGGTTTCATCGAACCGGGTAGGTACGACGGCCGGTACTGCGTCGCGTGCGAGGCGTACGTGTCAGAGGTGGTCTGCCCGGTGCACCGGCGACCCACGGAGCACCTGACCGAGGAGAACTACTTCTTCCGCCTCTCCGCATTCGCCGGCCCCCTGGGCGACTGGCTGTCGGCGCCCGGCGTCGTACGCCCGGCGGTGCGGCGCAACGAGGCACTGGGCTGGCTCCGGGCCGGGCTCACCGACTTCTCGATCAGCCGCAGCTCGCTCGACTGGGGCATCCCGCTGCCCTGGGACCCCAGCCACGTCGCGTACGTCTGGTTCGATGCGCTCGCCGCGTACCTCACCGGCGCCGGCGGCGCGTGGCCTGGCGAGCACCTGATCGGCAAGGACATCCTGCGCTTCCACGCGATCTACTGGCCGGCGATCCTGCTGGCGGCCGACCTGCCGCTGCCGACCCGGATCACCGTCTACGGTTCCTGCTGGCCCGCGGCGAGAAGATCGCCAAGTCCGGGGTACGCGGCGTGCCGCTCGACGAGCTCATCACCTGCTTCGGCGTCGACGCCGTGCGATACCACCTGCTCCGGTCGTACCCGGTCGGACCGGACGGCGAGTTCTCGGTGGCCGCGCTCACCACGCGGTACCACGCCGATCTCGCCAACACGCTGGGGAACCTGGTGTCCCGGCTCGGTGCCCTGGTCGTCGCGCGCCGTGCCGGAGTGGGGCCGGCGCCCGGCCCGGCGCTCGACCGGGTGCTGGGCGACTGCCTTGCCGCACTCCGGATCGGCGCGGTCCTCAGCGCGCCGGCCATCCCCGGGGCGGCCGCGGAGATCGCGAGACGGATCGGAGCGGCCGATGTGACGTCTACCGGCTGGGCGGGGTACGCCGGCGGCGGCCGGGTGACCAGCGGCGCACCGCTCTTCCCGCGCCAATCGACCCCCGGGAGGGAGGGCGGAGGGGGTTAGTTCGTGTGCAGGGTGGCGTTCAGCTCGACCGAGCGGCCGGTGCGGGTACGGACCTCCAGCGCGCCGCTCACCGAGTTGCGCAGGAACAGCAGACCGTCCATACCGGACAGCTCTACCGCCTTGACGACATCGCCGGACGGCAGCCGTACCTTGGCGCCGGCGGTCACGTAGCAGCCCGCCTCGACCACGCAGTCGTCGCCGAGCGAGATGCCGATGCCGGAGTTGGCGCCGAGCAGGCACCGCGCGCCCACCCGGATCACCTCCTTGCCGCCGCCGGACAGCGTACCCATGATGGACGCACCGCCGCCCACATCGGTGCCGTCGCCGACCACGACGCCGGACGATATCCGGCCCTCCACCATGGACACTCCGAGGGTGCCGGAGTTGAAGTTCACGAACCCCTCGTGCATGACGGTGGTGCCCGCGGCCAGGTGGGCCCCGAGCCGCACGCGGTCGGCGTCGCCGATGCGGACCCCGGAGGGCACCACGTAGTCCGTCATGCGGGGGAACTTGTCGAGCCCGTGGACGCCGAGCCAGCCGCCGGCCCGGCGTACCGCGCGGCGCAGCTCGTCCACCCGCTCGGGCGGGCACGGGCCGGCCGACGTCCACGCCACGGTGGCCAGGTGGCCGAACAGGCCGGCGAGGTCCGCCTGGTGCGGCCGGATCAGCCGGTGGGAGAGCAGGTGCAGGCGCAGGTACACGTCGTACGCGTCGACCGGCGGATCGGCCAGCGAGCCGGTGACCGTGGTCACCGACACGACGCTCAGCCCGGGCAGCGCGCCGGGCCGGTCGGGCTCGGGCGCCGACTCCCGGTCGGGCGGCGGGGTCCCCAGGGCCAACGCGTCGTACCAGACGTCGAGCACCTCACCGTCGGCCGTGACGGTGGCCAGGCCGTGCCCCCAGGCGGGTATCGCGGAGTACGTCACGGCCTCAAACGGTACCGTT
>JAEHDK010000473.1 GCA_016880465.1 Micromonosporaceae bacterium | reverse complement strand
GCCGGCGAGCCGCTGCTCGCCGGGTAGTTGCTCGGCGGCCGCGTCGAGCGCGGCGGTGACGACCGACTGGCCCGCCCGGTCGATGCCGGTCTCGGTATGCGCCCGCTTGCCGACCCGCAGCGCCTGCTGCATCAGCTCGTGCAGCAGGCTGCCGGCCGTGTCCCGCTCGGCCGCGACACCGTACGCGTCGCGCAGCTGGCCGAGTATCTGCGCCTCGCCGACGACCATCGAGTCGAGCCCGGCGGCCACCCGGTACGCGTGCCGCACCGCCTCGATCTCGTAGTGCACGTACAGGTACGGTGCGAGCTCGGTGGGCGTGCACCCGGCCCGCTCGCCCAGCACCGCGGCGATGTCGGTCAGTCCGCCGTGGAACGCGGAGACCGCCGCGTAGACCTCGACCCGGTTGCAGGTGGACAGCACGGCCGCCTCGGCCACGTACGACCGGCCCAGCAGCGAGCCCAGGGTCGGCGGTACGTCGACGGGCGGCACGGCAAGCCGCTCCAGCAACGGCACCGGGGCGGTGCGATGCGAGACGCCGACGACGAGCAGGTTCACGTACCGACCGCCTCCTGCCGCCCGGTCACCCGGCCGCCTGGTAGCGCCACGCGGCCCGCTCGTGAGCTCGCCGGCAACGCGGTGAGCGCGGCCTTGCGGTGCTCGTGGAAGGACAGGATCTGGAGCTCGATGGCCAGGTCGACCTTGCGGACATCCACCCCGTCCGGTACCGACAGTACGCAGGGCGCGAAGTTCAGGATGCTCGTTACGCCGGCGGACACCAGGCGGTCGGTCACGTGCTGGGCGGCGTGCACCGGGGTGGCGATCACCGCGATCGAGATCAGCTCCTCCTGGACGACCTCGGCGATCTCGTCGACGTGCCGTACGACCAAGCCATTGATCTGCTCGCCGACGCGGGCGGAGTCGGCGTCGAAGAGGGCGGCGATGCGGAACCCGCGGCTGGCGAAGCCGGCGTACCCGGCCAGTGCGTGACCGAGGTTACCGATGCCGACGAGCGCGACCGCCCGCCGGTGGGTAAGGCCGAGCACGTGCTCGATCTGCTCGATGAGCAGGGTCACGTCGTACCCCACGCCGCGGGTGCCGTACGAGCCGAGGTGCGAGAGGTCCTTGCGCAGCTTGGCGGAGTTCACCCCGGCCGCCGCGGCCAGCCCCTCGCTGGAGATCGTGTCGTGGCCCACCTCGGCGAGCGTGTGCAGCGCCCGGAGGTACTCCGGCAGCCGGGCCACGGTCGCCTCGGGCAGGTCGGGAAAGTCCGGCTGACCGGGCCCGGCCTGACCCGGGAGTGCGGACACGGCCGCCTCGCCCGACGCCGGGCCGGCGCTGGACCGCTTGGCCGTGTCCGGCCCCGTACCTGGCCCCCGACCGGGGCGGTGCTGACTCATGAGACTCCGTGCCGACGCGCTGCCAATACCGCGACGAGACCCTGGCAACGGGCCGTCACCGGCTGTGCTTCCAGGGTTCGTCGCGGTAACAGAGTAGGCGCTTGTGAAGGCGTGCACAAATCGCGATCTTGGCGGGCCCGGCGCGGTGCGGTTGCTCCCCGGCCGCCGCCGGCCGATCGCGGTAGGGCCAGCCCTACTGTGCAGAGGCCAGCGCACGGGATGGGAGCGGACCAGGCAGATGCCTAGCGTTGCCGACATGACGACGACAGTCACTCGGCCCAGCACGCCGCGGCCTTCTGCGGTACACCGGATGATCCGCCAGATCGGCGTGGACTCCGCCTACGCGCTGTCCAGCCTGCCGATCGCGATCGCGAGCTTCGTCGTGGTCGGCACGCTCCTCTGCCTCGGCGTGAGCCTGCTGGCGTTCGTGATCGGCCTGCCGGTCCTCGTCGGCATGTTGTACGCCGCCCGCGTCTTCGCCGACCTGGAACGGCTGCGGATCCCGGCCGTCCTGCGGGTGGCCCGGATCCGGCCGGAGTACGCGCAGGCACCGCCGGGCTCCAGCTTCTTCCGGCGGCTGGCCGTACAACTGACCCAGATCCAGTCCTGGCTGGACGGGATACACAGCGTCCTCGTCCTGGTACCGGCGATCTTCGTGTTCAGTGTCGTGGTCACCTGGTGGTCGACCGCGGTGGCCGGCACCCTGTACTGGACGTACGACTGGGCGCTACCCCGCGGCCCCCACGACCAGCAGCTGCACGAGCTGCTGGGGCTGCCGGACACGCGCGGCACCCGGTTGCTCTTCTACTCGGCCATCGGGCTGTTCTTCGCGCTGACCCTGCCGATCGTGACGCGCGGCTGCGCGCTGATGCAGGCCTGGTTCAGCCGCGGCATGCTCACCGGCGTCGCCGAGATCCGGGGCCGGATCACGAGCCTGGAGCAGCAGCGGCGGGCCGCGGTCTCGGCCGAGGCGACCGCCCTGCGCCGGCTGGAGCGCGACATCCACGACGGCCCGCAGCAGCGGCTCGTCCGGTTGGCGATGGAGCTGAGCCGCGCCGAGCAGCAGCTCGACCGCGACCCGGAGGCGGTACGCGAGACGCTGACCGAGGCGCTGGCCCAGACCCGGGAGACGCTGGACGAGCTGCGGGCGCTGTCCCGCGGCATCGCGCCGCCGATCCTCGTCGACCGCGGCCTGCCCAGCGCCCTCGCGGCGCTCGCCGGCCGGTGCACGGTACCGGTCGACCTGGCTGTCGATCCCGCGCTCGGCCGGCTGGACCCGGCGGTCGAGCAGGCCGCGTACTTCGTCGTCGCCGAGGCGCTCACCAACGTGGCCAAGCACAGCGCGGCCACCGAGACCTGGCTGACCGTGGCCGCGGTCGACGGCCGGCTCGGCATCGTCATCGCCGACGACGGGGTGGGCGGCGCCCAGCTGAGCAAGGGGCACGGGCTGGCCGGGCTCGTCGACCGGGTACAGGCGGCCGGCGGCACGCTGACCGTCACCAGCCCGGCCGGCGGCCCGACCGAGATCCGGGCGGAGCTGCCGTGCTGAGGGTGGTCATCGCCGAGGACGCCGTACTGCTCCGCGAGGGGCTGGTCCGGCTGCTCACCGAGCACGGCCACCAGGTCGTGGCCACGGTCACAGACGGACCGTCCCTGGTGGACGCCATCGCGGTGCACCGGCCCGATGTGTCCATCGTGGACGTACGGATGCCGCCGTCGCACACCGACGAGGGCCTGCGGGCCGCGGTCGAGGCGCGGGGCCGGGTCCCGGGGTCGCCGATCCTGGTGCTCTCCCAGTACGTCGAGGTGTCCTACGCAGACGACCTGCTGGCCGACCGGGTGGGCGCGATCGGATACCTGCTCAAGG
>JAEHDK010000472.1 GCA_016880465.1 Micromonosporaceae bacterium | reverse complement strand
GGGCCGCGCAGCCGCCGGGCCAGCCGGCCGGCCGCCGTCACCAGCTCGGGCGCGGCGCGGAAGCAACGGGTCAGCAGCACCGTGGCGGCGAGGGCACCGCCCGCCGTACGGAACCGGTGCGGGAAGTTCGCCACGCCGCGCGGGTCGGCGCCGCGGAAGGCGTAGGTCGACGAGTCCGGGTCGGCGAACGCGACCAGCGGGGTGCCACCACCGGCCACGAGCGCCAGCAGGTCGAGCTGGGCGGGGTCGGTGTCGGCCAGCTCGTCAACGTACACATAGGACAGTTGATGCCGCTCGGCGGACAGCAGCTCGGGGTCGTCGGCGAGCAGCCCGCTCGCCGCGCGGATGAGCTCGGCGTTGTCGTAGGCGACCGAGCCCCGGCTCGTCACGTCGCGCAGCGCGAGCACCTGCCCGTACTGGTCGAGGAAGCGGCCCGCGGCGACCCAGTCCTCGCGGCCGAGGCGCGCGCCGTATCCGGTGAGCTCGGCCGCGCTGATCCCCCGCTCGGCCGCGCGCAGCAACAGGTCGCGCAGCTGGGCCGCGAATGCCCGGGTGGGCAACGCGGCACGTAACCCGGGCGGCCAGCCGACCGGGTCGTCGTCGGGGTCGGCGAGCAGCTCGCGGATGACGACGTCCTGCTCGGGCCCGGTGAGCAGCCGGGGCGCCGGGTCGCCGAGCTGGGCAAGAGCGCGGCGGAGCAGGCCGAAGGCGTACCCGTGGAAGGTGCGGACCAGGGGCCCGGCGGTCGTCCGCGGCGCAGCGGCGGCCGCGATGCGCGCCTCGAGCCGGTCGCGCAGCCGGCCCGCACCGCGCCGGCCGAACGTCAGCACCAGGATGCGCTGCGGATCGGTGCCCGCGGCGATGCGCGCGGCCACCGCCTCGACGAGCGCGGTCGTCTTGCCGGTGCCCGGGCCGCCCAGCACGAGCAGGGGGCCGTCGACGTGGCCGATCACGGCCTGCTGCACCGGGTCCTCGCGCAACGGCGGAGCGGCCGGGGCCGCTCGTCGCACCAGCCGGAACCGCTCGCTCACGACGGCAATGACAACATCGGGGTACGACGGAATCAGTCGAACGCGATGGTGAGGTCGGCGACCTGCCCGTCCCGCCAGCGCACCGTCGGCTGGGCAGCGTACGCCGCCGCGATGGCGGCACGCCCCTTGAACGGCCCGATCGGTATGTCGGCGAACCGCAGCACCGCGTCGTCGGCGAAGGTGGCGAGGAACGTCGCGTAGTCGCCGCAGCGTACGGCGTCGTTGAACAGCGAGGCATGGTCCGCTACCGCGGCCGGCAGGTCGACAACGTCAGTCACCCCGGCAGTCTTACTCCAGCCGGGCCTCGATCGCATCCAACGCGGCCGGTACGGAGTCGGCGACGATCAGCCGGTCGACCGCGGCCGGCCGGGCGAACCGGCTGTCCACCAGCTCCGACAGCCACCGGATGAGGCCCGCATAGAATCCGTCGCAGTCGACCAATACCACCGGTTTGTGGTGTAGCCCCAGGGCGGCGGTGGTCCAGACCTCGAAGAGCTCGTCGAGGGTGCCGAGCCCGCCGGGCAGGGCGAGGAACGCGTCGGACTTGTCGATCATGATGGTCTTGCGGGCGGCGAGTGACTCGGTGGTGATCTGCTCGTCCGCTTCGAGATCGGCGATCTCCAACGCGACGAGCTGCTCGGGCAGCACGCCGATCGTGTACCCACCGGCCGCCCGCGCCGCGACGGCGACCGCGCCCATCATGCCGACCCGGCCGCCACCGGAGACCAGCGTGTGGCCGCGCCGGGCGATCTGGTCGCCGGCCAGCCGGGCGAGGTCGAGCCAGCCGAGGTCGAGCGTGCGGGAGGAGCCGCAGAAAACGCAGATCGCCGCCACCGGTCAGTCCGCCGACCGTCGCTCGGCGGCGTCCCGCGCCGCCGCCTGCTGGGCAGCCGCCGTGCGCTCGAGCACGGCCTGCTGGATCGCCTCCTGCTCGGCCGCGAGCGCCACGTCGGCATCGATGATGTGCTGGACGGCCTCGGTCACGTCGTCGGTCAGGCACAGCAGGTCAAGGTCCTTCGGGCTGATCCGGCCCTGGCCGCACATCGCATCGCGGACCCAGTCGAGCAGGCCCTGCCAGTACGCCGTGCCCATCAGGATGACCGGAAACCGGGTGACCTTGCCGGTCTGGACCAGGGTGAGCGCCTCGAACAGCTCGTCCAAGGTGCCGAACCCGCCCGGCAGCACCACGAACGCCTGTGCGTACTTGACGAACATCGTCTTGCGGGCGAAGAAGTAGCGGAAGTCGATGCCGATGTCGGCCCACTGGTTGATGCCCTGCTCGAACGGCAGCTCGATACCGAGCCCCACGGAGATCCCGCCGGCCTCGGCCGCGCCCTTGTTGGCCGCCTCCATCACGCCGGGCCCGCCGCCGGTGATCACCGCGTATCCGGCCCGGGCCAGCGTGGCGCCGAGCCGTTCAGCGAGGTGGCACTCCGGGCTGTCCGGTCCGCTCCGGGCCGAGCCGAACACGCTCACCGCGGGCGGCAGGTCCGCCAGTGTGTCGAAGCCCTCGACGAACTCACTGAGGATCCGCAGTGCCCGCCAGGCGTCCCGGGTCTTCCAGTCCGCCCGGGCCCGCGAGTCGAGCAGTCGCTGATCGGCGGTACTGGCGGCGATGGCTTCTCGGCGCAGCGTGACCGCGCCGCGGTGGCGCTCCGGCGCCGGGAGCCCGCCGCGCCCGTTGCCTGGTGTCATGCCGACCAAGTTACGCGGCTCGGTTCGGTGCCGGGCGGCAGGCGGCACACCGACCGCCACGAATCGGCGCCGGCGCGAAACCTTTTCCGGCGCTGGCGCGTCTTAGTAGGTACTGGGGGTTTTCCGCAAACGGGGGTGGGCAGCGGTGCTGAGTCGTACCGAGATCGACCGGCGGCGCCGGGTGATGGCGCTGCGGATCCGGCAGACCGTGGCGGCCCGGCGGCTGGCGCTGCTGCGCGAGCGGCCGGAGCCGGCGGACGCCGAGCCGTCAACCCGACAGCCAGCCGCGTAGCGTCTGGGCGCCCGCCCGGATCTTGCTGATCTCGACATGCTCCTCGCGGGTATGCGCCAGGTTCGGATCACCCGGACCGAAGTTCAGCGCGGGTACGCCGAGCGCGGCGAACCGCGACACGTCGGTCCAGCCGAGCTTGGCGGCCGGTGGCTGACCGATCGTCGCCAGGAAGTCCTGGGCTGGCGCGGCGGTCAGCCCGGGCCGCGCGCCGGGCGCGGAGTCGAGGAAGTCGACCTCGAAGCCGTCGAACACCTCGCGCACGTGCCCGAACGCGTCGGCCTCGGACCGGTCGGGCGCGAACCGGTAGTTGACCTCGATCTCACAGCGGTCTGGGATCACGTTCCCCGCGACGCCACCTGCGATGCGTACCGCGTTCAGCCCTTCACGGTACGTGCACCCGTCGATCTCCACCTGCCGGGCGGCGTACCCGTCGAGCCGGCGGAGGACCTCGCCCGCGCCGTGGATCGCGTTGCGGCCGAGCCAGGACCGGGCACTGTGCGCCCGCCGGCCGGTGGCCGTCACCCGGACGCGCATCGTGCCCTGGCAGCCGGCCTCGACGATGCCGTACGTCGGCTCCAGCAGGATCGCGAAGTCCGCCGCCAGCCACTCCGGCCGCGATCGGGCCACCAGGAACAGGCCGTTGCGCTCCGCCTCGACCTCCTCGGCCTCGTAGAACAGGTAGGTCACGTCGTACCGCGGCGCCGGCAGCGCGACCGCCAGGTGCAGGGCGAGCGCCGTGCCGGACTTCATGTCCGACGTACCGCAGCCGTACATGAGGTCGCCGTCCACGGTGGACGGCAGGTTGCCCGCGATCGGCACGGTGTCGAGGTGCCCGGCGAGCACGACGCGCTGCGGCCGGCCCAGCTGCGTACCCGCCACGAGCGTGTGTCCGAGCCGGTCGACGCTCAGGTGCGCGGCCGCCCTTAGCGCGGACTCGACCGCGTCGGCGATCTCACGCTCGTTGCCGGAGACCGACTCGATGTCGACCAATGCCCTGGTCAGCGCCACCGGATCGGCCAGGATCTCGGGGGTCAACGGGTTGCCCATGACGGCAAACGGTACCGTTTGAGGCCGTGACGTACTCCGCGATACCCGCCTGGGGGCACGGCCTGGCCACCGTCACGGCCGACGGTGAGGTGCTCGACGTCTGGTACGACGCGTTGGCCCTGGGGACCCCGCCG
>JAEHDK010000471.1 GCA_016880465.1 Micromonosporaceae bacterium | reverse complement strand
CGCGCGGGCCCGGCGGACCCGTTCCCCGACGACGGCGGACGGCTCGGGCGCGGCGCTGTCGTGGTCCTGCAGGAGCTGGGCCGCAGTCACCGGTCGCAGCGCGACCTGGAGATCGATGCGGTCCAGCAGCGGGCCGGAGAGGCGGCCGAGGTACCGGCGGCGGGCCACCGGCGCGCACTCACAGCGCGAGTCGCCGGCCGGCTTGGCGCAGGGGCACGGGTTGGCGGCGAGAACGAGCTGGACGCGGGCCGGGTACTCGGCGCCGCCCCGGGTACGGAGAAGGCTTATGCGACCCTCTTCCAGCGGCTGGCGCAGCGCCTCCAACACCCGTGAGCTGAACTCGGGTGCTTCGTCCAGGAAGAGCACTCCGAGGTGGGCCAGCGAGATCGCGCCGGGGCGGGCGAGTCCGGAGCCGCCGCCGACCATGGCCGGCAGGGTGGCGGTGTGGTGTGGGGCCTGGAAAGGCGGCCGGCGGGTGAGTCCGGCGTCGGGTGGTAGCGCTCCCGCGATCGACCGGACGGCGGTCACCTCGAGCGCTTGGGCGTCGTCCAGTGGGGGCAGGATCGAGGGCAGGCGCTGGGCGAGCATCGTCTTGCCGGATCCGGGTGGGCCGATCATGGCGAGGTGGTGGGCGCCGGCGGCGGCGAGTTCGAGTGCCATGCGGCCGAGGGGTTGGCCGACGACGTCGGCGAGGTCTGGTCCGGGTGGCTCGGCGGTGGCGGTGGCCGTCGGGGGAGTTGGCAGGGTCTGGGTGCCGCGGACGAACGCGACGAGCCGGCCGAGCGTGTCGATGGCGGCCACCGTTACGTGCGGTACGAGTCCTGCCTCGTGGGCGTTGGCCAGCGGCACGATGACCCGGCGGATGCCGGCCTGGGCGGCGGTGTGGACCATCGGCAGGATGCCTCGGGCGGCGCGGACCGTGCCGTCCAGTCCCAGTTCGCCGAGCAGCACGACGCCGTCGAACGGCGTGGCGGGTAGGCGGCCGGCGCCGATGAGCAGGGCGACCGCGATCGCGAGGTCGAAGCTGGAGCCGTGTTTGGGTAGTGCGGCGGGTAGCAGGTTGACCGTGGTGCGGCGGTTGGGCCAGGGTTCGCCACAGTTGACGATTGCTGCGCGGACCCGGTCGCGGGCCTCGCTCAGCGAGGTGTCCGGCAGGCCGGACAGCACGAGCCCGGGCAGTCCGTTGGCGAGGTCGGCCTCGACCTCGACGAGGTGCCCGGCCAGGCCGACCAGGCCCACTCCCAGCGTCCGTGCGTAGCTCACGTCCTCACCTGTCTGCCCCGGTGCGCCGTGCGGGATGCGGCGCGTCACCTGGGTCAGGCTCGTGGCGAACGGGACGGTCCACCACTGTGGTACTCGGCAGCTGTGGATGCGCCGATGCGTTGTGGACGATGAAACGATCACGGCGTTGCTGTGCTATGCAGCCAGCGCGCGTCCGACCCCTCAGGATGCCACCGCACTGTCCGGCCTCGACCAAGGCTGCGGTCGTCGGCCCCGTGTCTCAATGGGCTCGTACTGGATCGCGGTCTGATCTGTGGTGCTGAACCAGACGACAACGCACACGAAGTAGTGGTCTGCCCAGCCGAATATCGTGCACCGGGTGGCCATCGGCGAGGTCGACGGCGACCGGCTGCGGGTGCGGAACCTGCAGGCCCTCGACGGTACGCCGATCGTCGACATGAAGCCGGTCCTCGACCGACGACCGAACGCTGAGCCGGCCGCGCCGGTACCCTCGGTGACACCCTCGCCACGACCGGCCGCGACCGCGCCGATATCGACCGGAACTAGCGTCACTGCTATCCATTCTCGGCGGCGCATCTTTGGAGAGGGGATCGCTGTGACTAGACGAATCCGCGTTGTCGCGGCCGCGGCAATGGTGCTTGTCACCGCTGGGTTCCTCACGACAACCTCCGTGTCGGCAGGCGAACAGAGCCTCGACGCGGTACCCATCCCGACTGAGCAGGGCCTCTGCGCGGACATCTTCGGTGCGGTGTACCCCGCGCCGAGCGCGGAGCCGCTGGCGCAGTGCCAGTGGGACATGACGCTGATCCATGCCAATGGCGCGACCCGGGCCCGGGCGACGGGCGCGGGCGTACGGGTCGGCGTGATCGACAGCGGCATCGACATCAACCACCCCGACATCGCCCCGAACCTGGACCTGGCGAGCTCGTGCTCGTTCGTCCGCAGCGACGACCCGACGATCATCGCCGGGCTCACCGACCCGATCGAGGCCGGCAACGGCGACTGCTCCAACAAGGCGGCCGTGCAGGACCGCAGCGGCCACGGTACGCACGTGGCGTCCATCATCGCCTCACCGGTCAACGGGATCGGCGTGGCCGGCATAGCGCCACAGGCGACGATCGTGGCGCTGAAGGCGTGCACCGAGTCCGGGTTCTGCTACGGGTACGCGGTGGCTGCGGCCCTGCGGTACGCCGGAGACCACGACATTGACGTCGTCAACATGAGCCTGTTCGCCGACCCGTACCTCTACTACTGCGGCAACGACGCGGGGCAGCGCGCGCTGATGGAGGAGCTGAAGTCCGCCGCGAAGTACGCGCAGCAGCATGGCGTACTGCTCGTCGCCGCGGCCGGCAACCAGGCCACCGACCTGCAGCACCCGATCCTCGACACGATCAGCCCCGACGGACCGGATGACACCCCGATCACCCGCTCGGTGGGCAACAACTGCCGCGTCCTGCCCGGCGAGCTGCCGGGTGTGCTCGCGGTGAGCGCCACCGGTCCGGTCGGCTTCCCCGGCTACACGATGAACATCGCGAGCTACTCGTCGGTCGACGCCGATCTCACCGCTCCAGGCGGGGACTACTTCTCGGCCAGCGGCACGGTGCAGGACGCGATCCTCGCCGCGATGCCGGCGAACTCGGCGATCTTCCGGGCGCTCGACCCGCTCAACGGGCCGTTCCCCGGTCTCACGACCGCGAACGGGGCGGCCTCGTACGCCTGGATCAACGGCACCTCGATGGCCGCGCCGCACGTGACCGGCGTGGCGGCATTGGTCAAGCAGCTGCACACCGACTGGGGACCGGGGGCGGTATCCGCGGAGCTACGGCGTACCGCGACGGCGATGTCCTGCCCCGCTGGATGGCAACCGCTCTTCGAGGGTGACGAACGGCTGCGCTGCTACGGCGGCTCCGGGCGTACGTCGTTCTTCGGCTCCGGCCTGGTGGACGCGGGCACCGCAACCAGCTGAACATGGGTGGACGGCGCCCCGTGGACCGGCCCGCGGGGCGCCGCGTGTCCGGGCCGGCGTGCATGGGCGAGCGCCGATCGACCGGCGCCGGCTTCTGCAGCAGGTACGAGCCCGGACCCGCGCCGGACTCGCCATGGGCGCGAGCACGTCTAGGGGGTCCGCGGTACGACCTGACGGTGTTCTTCGCGGTGGCGGGCAAGCCACCCGACGAGATGGCCGGCCGCGAGGCATTCGGCTGGCGGCGGTCGCGTTGGGTCGTCCAGCCAGCTGATGCGGATGTCATCGATGCATGAGGTACGCGCCACGATGTTGTGCCCGCCGGCCGGGTCGACGATGAGCGTGAGGTGGTCAGTTCGGTCCGGCCGGCACGCACCCGCGATTCGGGCGAGTAGGAAGCGGAAGCCGCGCTCAGAAGGCGTCGCGGAGGTGCTCGACCCGGGCCGCGCCGCGCCGCTGTGGCAGCACCGAGACGATGTCGAAGCGCACCTCGGGCACCCGCGTACCGGAGGCGGCGAGCCAACGCGCGGCGAGGCGTCGAAGCCGGGTGGCCTTCGCGGCGGTGATGGCCTCGGCAGGCGCCCCGCACCACAGACCCCGGCGGGTCTTCACCTCGCAGAAGACGAGCACCCGGCCGTCCCGCGCGATGATGTCGATCTCGCCGAGCGGGCATCGCCAGTTCCGGGCGAGGATCACCATGCCCTGGTCCACTAGGTGGGCCACGGCCAGGCGTTCGCCGTACGACCCGACCGCCAGCGTCTCGCGCGTCATGCCGACCAGGCTGGTACGCCGAGCCGGCGGCGGCTACCGGCAGCGCGTACGGGTGTGGATGAGCGGGTCCCCTGTGGACAGACCGACGCTGACACCGGCGATCTGCTATGTGGGCGGCTGCGGGGGGCGTACGGGTAGCTCTGCGGTACCCGCTCCAACCACTCGCCGTGCCGCTGCGCCGGGCGGGCACCTCGACGGTCGGGCGGCCGGCCCGCCACGCGACCAGGGTCAACGGGCCGATCACTGCGTGCCGGGTGGCGGGAGCGCCTCCGGTGGCATACGGTGCGGGACCGTGGACCCACATCGCAGCAGTTACCCGGAGGAGCCGGAGCAGCGCTGGTACAGCGGCGGCGACCAGTACCCGGAGCGGGGGCAGTACCAGGACCCGGACTGGGACTACCGGGCACCTGAGCCGCGCGGTACCGGAGCTGCGGACCGGTACGCCCCGCCGCCGAGGTTCGCCGGCGGACCCACCGGCCCGCGGTCTGGCGAGCCGTTGCCGCCGCTTCCGGACCTGCCGCCTCCCCGGGAACCGATGGGTGCCCGCGACCAAGGACCGGCCCCGGATGACCCGCGGTTCCGCGGTGAGCCCGACCGGCCGGGCTCGCGGCGGCAAGGCGGCCCGGCGCCAGCCGGCGACGGGATCTACCGGGCCCGCCGGCCGGCCGTGGCGATCCTGGTCGGGGTGGCCGCGGTGGCGTTGGCTGTGCCGGCGCTGCGGAACCTGCTGCGATCGGCCTTCGGGCCGTTGATGTCGGTCAGCGGTACCGTCGCCAGCTCGCTGATCCTCATCGCGCTGCCCCTTGGCGCCATCGGGCTGTACGGGCTCGCGACCGGTGCCGCTCGGGTTCCGTACACGCCGCCCGTTCAGTCGTGGCTGCGCCCGCCGCTGGCGTACCTCGTGATCTGCCTGGTGCTCTGTCTCGCCGCGGGACTCGCCGCGCGCTGAGCGCCGGGCCGGGCCGCCCGGCGCAGCCATCGAACCGCGCGTACACTTGGGCACCGGCGACCACCCTGTGTGGTCGACCTCGCGCGTCCTCCCCGAGCTCGTCGGGGCGGCGGCCGCCCTGGTCCCGATCACCCGATCGGGCGCCACCACGGCCGGCGACCGGGCGCCAGGGCGGCGGCCACCCCGGCCCGCCGCGGCAACCAGGGACCCAAAGGAGTACCTCACCGTGGCCGTAGTCACCATGCGCCAGTTGCTGGAGAGCGGTGTCCATTTCGGGCACCAGACCCGCCGCTGGAACCCCAAGATGAAGCGGTTCATCTTCACCGAGCGCAACGGCATCTACATCATCGACCTCCGGCAGACCCTCGACTACATCGAGAAGGCGTACGACTTCGTCCGCAACACGGTCGCCGAGGGCGGCTCGGTGCTGTTCGTCGGCACGAAGAAGCAGGCCCAGGAGGGCATCTCCGAGCAGGCGACCCGGGTCGGCATGCCGTACGTCAACCACCGCTGGCTCGGCGGCATGTTGACGAACTTCCAGACGGTGCACAAGCGCCTGCAGCGGATGAAGGAGCTGGAGGCCATCGAGCAGAACGGCAGCGCCGCCGGGTACACCAAGAAGGAGACCCTGCAGCTGACCCGCGAGAAGGACAAGCTCACCAAGACCCTCGGTGGCCTGCGCGACATGCAGCGGCTCCCGGCGACGGTCTGGATCGTGGACACGAAGAAGGAGCACATCGCCGTCGACGAGGCGCGTAAACTGGGCATTCCGGTCATCGCCGTCCTCGACACGAACTGCGACCCGGACGAGGTCGACTTCCCGATCCCCGGCAACGACGACGCGATCCGCTCCGCGGCACTGCTCACCCGGGTGGTGGCCGACGCGGTCGCCGACGGCCTGATCGCCCGCGCCGGCAAGGCGCTGCGCGGCGGGGCCGACGAGAAGCCGGAGCCCGGGGTCGTCGGCGCCGACGAGCCGCTCGCCGAGTGGGAGCGCGAGCTGCTCGAACGCGCCGAGGAGCGGCCCGCCGCCAGCACCGCCGAGTAGGGCTCCGGAACCACCGATCCTGACCATCGCTACCAGCGAAGAGAGAGAGATGTCCAACTTCACCGCCGCGGACGTCAAGAAGCTCCGCGACCTGACCGGCGCCGGCATGATGGACTCCAAGAGGGCCCTGGAGGAGTCCGGCGGCGACTACGACAAGGCCATCGAGATCCTGCGCATCAAGGGCGCGAAGGACGTCGGCAAGCGGGCCGGGCGTACCGCCGCCAACGGGCTCGTGGCACACGCCGGCAACGCGTTGCTGGAGATCAACTGCGAGACCGACTTCGTCGCGAAGAACACCGACTTCATCGGGCTCGCCCAGCGGCTCGTCGAGCATGTTGCGGCGACCGGGCCGGCCGATCTGGACGCGTTCCTCGGCTCGACGATGCCGGACGGGCGTACGGTCGCCGCAGTCGTCGAGGAGGAGGCGGCCAAGCTCGGCGAGCGGCTGATCGTCAACCGGATCGCGGTGCTCGACGGCGACGTCGCGGTCTACCTACACCGCAAGGCGTCGGACCTGCCCCCGCAGGTCGGCGTGATGGTCGGGTACTCGAGCGTCGACGGGGCGGACGAGGCGGCGAACTCCGACGCGCGCGGCGCGGCCATGCAGATCGCCGCGATGCGCCCGAAGTACGTGACGCGCGACGAGGTCCCGGCCGAGGTCGTCGAGTCCGAGCGGCGGATCGCCGCGGAGGCCGCTCGCGAGGAGGGCAAGCCCGAGGCCGCGCTGCCGCGGATCGTCGAGGGCAGGGTGAACGGCTTCTTCAAGGACTTCGTCCTCGTCGAGCAGGCTTCGGTGGTCGACTCGAAGAAGACGGTCAAGCAGATCCTCGACGAGGCCGGCATCACGGTTAACCGGTTTGTCCGGTTCGAGGTCGGCCAGGCCTGAGCCGGGTGTGGGGAGGCCGCGCCGGTGCACGCATGTGCGCAGGTGGGCCTCCCTTTCGCATAGGGTCTAGCTCAGCGACCGCTCGGCCGAGCGCGTCCGTACGAAAGGCAACGCGGATGACGCAGACTGTGACCGAGGTGGCCCGCACCCGGGCCGGCGCGGCCCGGCGACCGCACCGGGTCGTCCTCAAGCTCTCCGGCGAGGTCTTCGGCGGCGGCGCGGTAGGCATCGACCCCGATGTGGTCCAGGCCGTCGCCAAACAGATCGCTACCGTGGTCCGCCGGGGCATCCAGGTCGCGGTCGTCGTCGGCGGCGGCAACTTCTTCCGCGGCGCCGAACTGCAGCGCCGCGGCATGGAGCGGGCCCGGGCCGACTACATGGGCATGCTGGGTACGGTGATGAACTGCCTGGCGCTTCAGGACTTCCTGGAGAACGAGGGCATCGAGACGCGGGTGCAGACCGCGGTCACGATGGCCCAGGTGGCCGAGCCGTACATCCCGCGCCGGGCGATCCGGCACCTGGAGAAGGGGCGGGTCGTCATCTTCGGAGCGGGAGCCGGCATGCCGTACTTCTCGACCGACACGGTCGCCGCACAGCGGGCCCTGGAGATCCACGCCGACATCGTGCTGATGAGCAAGAACGGTGTCGACGGCGTGTACACCGCGGATCCGCGTACCGATCCGGACGCGCGCAAGCTGGACGCGGTCACCTTCGACGAGGCACTGCGGCGTGGCTTGCGGGTCGTCGACGCCGCCGCGTTCAGCCTGTGTATGGACAACGCGCTGCCGATGCTCGTGTTCGCCGCGGAGGGCGCGGACACCATCATCCGAGCCGTCAGCGGTGAGAGTATCGGCACACTGATCACTGCCGCGCCGTAAGGCAATCATCGACCGGAGGAAGTGACCCAGACGTGATCGACGATACGCTCCTCGAAGCCGAGGAGAAGATGGAGCGGGCGATCGAGCACGCCAAGGAGGAGTTCGCGACGATCCGTACCGGCCGGGCCACGCCCGCGATGTTCGGGAAGATCGTCATCGACTACTACGGAACCCCGACCCCGTTGCCGCAGATGGCGTCCATCGCCGTGCCGGAGCCCCGGATGGCGATCATCAAGCCGTACGACGTCAAGCAGCTGTCGGCGATGGAGAAGGCGATCCGTGACTCCGATCTCGGCGTCAATCCGAACAACGAGGGTACCCAGATCCGCATCGTGCTGCCGCAGATGACCGAGGAGCGCCGGCGCGACATGATCAAGGTGGCCCGGCACAAGGGTGAAGAGGCCAAGGTCGCGATCCGCAACGTACGGCGCAAGGCCAAGGAGGAGCTCGACCGCATCGTGAAGGACGGCGAGTCGGGCGAGGACGAGGGCCGCCGTGCCGAGAAGGAGCTCGAGGACCTGACCCACCGGTTCGTCGCGCATGTCGACGAGATCGTCAAGCACAAGGAAGCCGAGTTGCTCGAGGTCTGATGTCCTACGTCGACCCCTCGCGCCGCGGACGCCATCGGGCGCGGCACGCCGAGGCCGCGCCCGATCCGTACGCCGACGATCCCGGCGGCACCGACGACGCCTGGTGGCACGACGACCCGGACCCCGGCGGGCCGCTGCCGGACGAGTCCGACGAGTGGCGGTACGGTGCCGCCGACTCCCGCGGCGTACGGGGCCCCGACGACCGCGGCTCGTGGCCCGACGAGGGCGGCGCCCGCCCGGACGATCGCGGCTCGTGGTCGGCTG
>JAEHDK010000470.1 GCA_016880465.1 Micromonosporaceae bacterium | reverse complement strand
TGATGCCGGCGCGCCTTGCCGAGACGCTCGGCCTCACCGCCACCATCCGCGCCATTCCGATCGTCGAGCCCGAAGCCGTACACACCATCGGCTTGGTGGTGCCGCCGCGCGAGCCGCTGACGCCGCTGGGCGACGACAGGCACGGTGCGGCGGCTCATGGCTGCCGAGTTGGCGGCTGGCGCGGCGAGGTTGGTGGTCATTGACGTTCCTTCGTGGGAGTAGTGCCTTCGACGCTAGGTGCGACTGGCCGGGGTCGGTGGATCGGCACGAGCCGGATGGTGGCCGAGAACGAGGGATCGCCACCGTCGTGGGCCCGGAACCGGTAGTTGATCGAGTACCGGTACCTCTTGCCGTCGACGCCGGTCACCCGGCCCGCCAGGGTGAGGTTCGACTCGGTGCTCGACGTTGTCTGAACGACCAGGTTGCTCCAGGTCATGGTGCCCCGGCGAACAGCGCCGCGCCGGGCCCGTCCGTGGCGGTGCAGTCGATCCCGTCGGAGTTGTTCTCTTCGCGCCAGACCTCCACCGGGACAGTCGAAGTGGGTGAGGTGGACATGGCAGATCGTCCTTGCGTCGTTGGAATCTTGGCGCCGCCGTCGAACCGCTGATCTGGGCTGCTGGACCGGGAACTGGCCGCCTGGATGTGCGCGGCCGGCCGGGCCTGGGTGGACCAGCGTTGGCGCTGGGACATCCAGGCCGGGCGGCTCACGAAGCTGTTGCGGCCGTAGCCGCCCGGGTACGCAGCATCCGGGTGGAGGCGACGAGCACCCACACCCAGAACAGGAGGTGCGGGAGGTACCACAGAGGCGACGGAAACGCCATTCGGACTACCAGGTACCCGGCGCCGACGGCCAACGCCCACCAGCCGATCCAGGCGGGCCAGGCGGGCCGTCCGGGTGAGGCGGGTTCGCGCCGGCCGGCGAGGATGGCCCATCCGGTGGCTAGGCCGAGGCTGCCCAGCGCCACCCACATGTTGGCCAACGTGACGCTGGTGAGGTCGAACGCGAACTGGGCGACCTGGGTATCCAGCCCGTCGCCGCCGCGGAACGCGGAGGCCTGCGGTGCACCGGTCAGCATGACGGCCACAGCGGCGGTGCCCGACACCAGCACGACCGTCGAGAGGAAATCTGGGCGGGCGCCGGACCGGCGCAACGCGGCGGCCAGGCCGCAGACGAACCACAACCACGCGACCAGGCCGAAGGCGAGCAGGAAGCCACCCACGGCCACGGCCCAGGGATCCTGGGTCTCCAGGTATCGCTGGATCTTGTCGGCCGATGCGTCGAAATTGGGCTCGGGCGCACCGGTGCTCGAGCTGATGATCACGCCGGTGAACACCATGACGGTGGCGGCCCATCCCGCGATGCCGGCGAGGCGCAGGTCGCGTGCGGGAGTGGAGGTGTCGATGTGATCGATGGTGGACATGGTCGATTACCACCCTTCGTGGGTGTGGGGGAAACAGCGAGACCGTCTAGATGGTCCGGAAGGCCGCCATCATCCCCATGTCCTCGTGCTCGAGGTTGTGGCAGTGGAGCAGGTAACGCCCCGGGTAGTCGCGGAACCGCACGGCCACGTCCACCGACTCGCTCGGTGCCAGGTCGACGGTGTCCTTCCAGCCTTTGTCGTGTGGGCCCGGGCCCTGGTTGCGACGGGAGAGCACCTGGAACGGGTCGAGGTGCACGTGGACGGGGTGGTGCAGGTCCGACTGGAACCGCCACACCTCGATTTCGCCCAGCCGCACGTCGGCGTCGATGCGCTCGGGGTCGAAGGCGCGCCCGTCGAGCCGCCAGACCGGGTGTTCGTCGTTGAGTGCCCGGCGGAAGGTCCAGGTGCGGGTCCGCACCGCCCGGTCCGCGGACAGCGGTTCGATTTGGCTCAGCTGCTGGGGGATCCGGCTGTCGTCGCCGCCGCGACCGGTGATGCGGAACCGCATGACGTCGGCAGTGCCGCCGGATCCGAGGCCGTTGCGCAACGTGACGTCCGTGTCGGGCTTGAATGCGGAGAAGTCGACGACGACCTCGCACCGCTCGCCGGGTGCGAGCAGCACGGTGGAGTGCTCGATCGGCTTTTCCAGCAGCCCGCCGTCCGAGGCGATCTGCGCCAGCGGCGTGCGCGCCGGGTCCAGGCCGAGTCGGTACCGCCGCGCGCTGGACGCGTTGAGCAGCCGCAGCCGGTAGCGCGCGGCCGCCACCTCCAGCACCGGCCAGGGCGCGCCGTTGACCAGGACGACGTCGCCGAGAACCCCCTCCATGTGCGCGTCGTCGACGCCGGCGCCGTGGTGGCTCGCGGGGTAGGAGAACGAGCCGTCCTCGCCGAAGGACCGGTCGGTGATCATCAGCGGGATGTCCCGCTCGCCGGACGGTAGGCCAAGCGCGTCCTGCTCGTCGTCGGTGACGAGGTGGAACCCGGCGAGGCCGCGGTACACCTGCTGGCCGGTGAAGTCCATCCGGTGGTCGTGGTACCACAGCGTCGCGGCCCGTTGCCGCATCGGGTAGGTGGAGTCCCGCCGGCCGCCGGGCTCGATGAGGTCGGTCGGGTAGCCGTCGCTGTCCGCCGGGGTGTGCCCGCCGTGCAGGTGCACGGCGACCGGTACGGACAGGTCGTTGCGGTGGGCGACCACGGCCTGCCGGCTCGAAGACCGCGGGAGCGCGGAACACGTACTCGCCCGAGTTGCACTCGGGGATGTTCTTTTCTTC
>JAEHDK010000469.1 GCA_016880465.1 Micromonosporaceae bacterium | reverse complement strand
GCGGCCGCGACCGCGACCTGCAGCGCGGTGAGCGACAGGGCGGTCAGTGTGACGCTCGCGCCGGCGTAGGTACGCCCGTCCGGGTCGCGGACCGCCGCGCCCTCGATCGCCCCGACCCGGGCCCGGCAGGCCCGGCCCAGGGTCACCAGCTTGGCGTCCTCGGCGCTCAGTTCGCCCGGCTCAAGCATCCAGGTACTGCCTCTCCTCGCGCGCTTCCGGTACGCCGTCGGCGGCGTGCGCCGGCGTCCGGCGGACCAGCACCGTGTCGATCCGGTTCCGCCGGCCGGTCGTACCCTCGGCGTGCAGCCGCAGGCCGGCGACGGTCGCCTCGGCGCCCGGGATCGGTACCCGACCCAGCGCCTGGGCCAGCAGGCCGGACACGGTCTCCACCTCGTCGGCCGGTAGCTCCACGCCGAACAGCTCGCCGAGGTCCTCGACCGGCAACCGGGCGCTGACCCGTACCGCGCCGTCCGGCAACCGCTCGACCGGCGGGCGTTCGACGTCGTACTCGTCGGTGATCTCGCCGACGATCTCCTCCAGGATGTCCTCGATCGTGACCAGCCCGGCCGTGCCGCCGTACTCGTCGACCACGATCGCGAGGTGGGTGCGGGCCGCCTGCATCTCGGTGAGCAGGTCGTCGACCGGCTTCGACTCCGGTACGAACGTGGCCTGCCGCATGACCTCCAGGACCGTCAGGTCGTCCGCGTCACCGCTCTGGGTACGCCGGACGACGTCCTTGAGGTACACCACGCCGAGCACGTCGTCGACGCTCTCGCCGATCACCGGGATCCGGGAGAAACCGGACCGCAGCGCGAGCACCAGCGCCTGCCGCACCGTCTTGGTCGCCTCGATCCAGACCATCTCGGTACGCGGGACCATCACCTCGCGGACGATCGTGTCGCCGAGCGCGAACACGGAGTGGATCATCTGTCGCTCGCCGTGCTCGACCACGCCGCGCTGCTCGGCGAGGTCCACCAGCTCGCGCAGCTCGACCTGGGTCGCGAACGGCCCCTCCCGAAAGCCGCGGCCCGGCGTGACCAGGTTGCCGATGAGGATCAACAGGGACGCCAGCGGGCCGAGTGCCCGGCCCAGCCAGCGCACCAGCGGGGCGGCGTACCGCCCGACCGCGTACGCGTGCTGCCGCCCGATCGTGCGTGGACCGACGCCGACGACCACGAACGAGACCACGGTCATCGCGCCCGCGGTGACGAGCGCGGGCCGCCAGTCGACCGCGCCGAACGTGTCCACCGCGACGAGTGCGACCAGCGTGGTCGCGGTCAGCTCGCACACGAGCCGCAGCAGCAACAGCAGGTTGATGTGGCGTACGACGTCGGACGCGACGGCGTGGAGCGCCTTCGCGCCGCGCGCACCGTCCCGGGCGAGCTCGGCCGCGCGGGCGGCGGACACCGCGCCCAGCGCCGCGTCGGTCATCGCGCACAGTCCGGCGAGGACGACGAGTCCGGCCGCACAGAGCAGCAGCGTGCCGTCCGGCAGCCCGCTCGGCGTCACGGCGGTGAAAAGGGCGGTGGGCATCACGGTCTCCGGGTGGCCCGCCAGCTCTCCAGCAGCCGGGCTTGCAGGGCGAACATCTCCCGCTCCTCGTCCGGCTCGGCATGGTCGTACCCGAGCAGGTGCAGCACCCCGTGGACGGTGAGCAGGTGCAGCTCGTCGTCGGCCGAGTGCCCCGCGGTGGCCGCCTGTTTCCCGGCGAGCTCGGGGCACAGCACGATGTCGCCGAGCAACGCCGGCTCGCCGCCGTTACCCTCGCTCGGACCGTGGTCGACGCTGCTCTCGTCCATCGGGAAGGCGAGCACGTCGGTCGGCCCGTCGGCGCCCATCCAGCGATGGTTCAGCTCGCCCATGTACTCCAGGTCGACGAGCAGGATCGACAGCTCGGCGAGCGGGTTCACGCCCATCTCGTCGAGGGCGTACCGGGCGACGGCGAGGATGGCATCGGTGTCGACGTCGATACCCGACTCGTTGGCGATCTCGATGGACACAGTTCCCCCGAGGGTATGGATGTCAGCGTCGCCGACCGGACCGGTGGGCGGTGCGGCCGGGCACGGCGTGCACCGGACCGGGCTCTGCTTGCTGCGCATCCCACCGGGCGTACGCGTCGACGATGTCACTCACCAGCCGGTGGCGGACCACGTCGGCA
Source organism: Micromonosporaceae bacterium (assembly GCA_016880465.1). Classification (GTDB taxonomy): domain Bacteria; phylum Actinomycetota; class Actinomycetes; order Mycobacteriales; family Micromonosporaceae; genus EFPC-2. The sequence goes on along the minus strand of JAEHDK010000469.1, from coordinate 19,222 downwards.
CTGGACAGCGACGAGAAGTGCACGTCATCGAGGCCGTCGAGGATGCCCTGGACCATCCGCAGGCCGCTGCTGCCGCCCGGCAGGTCGACCTGGGTGACGTCACCGGTCACGACGATCTTGGAGCCGAAGCCGAGCCGGGTGAGGAACATCTTCATCTGCTCCGGCGTGGTGTTCTGCGCCTCGTCGAGAAGGATGAAGGCGTCGTTCAGCGTACGGCCGCGCATGTAGGCAAGCGGCGCGACCTCGATCGTGCCGTTCTGCATGAGCCGGGGGATCGAGTCGGGGTCGATCATGTCGTGCAGCGCGTCGTAGAGCGGGCGCAGGTACGGGTCGATCTTCTCGTAGAGCGTGCCCGGCAGGAAGCCGAGCCGCTCCCCCGCCTCGACCGCGGGCCGGGTGAGGATGATCCGGGTGACCTGCTTGGCCTGCAGTGCCTGGACGGCCTTCGCCATCGCCAGGTAGGTCTTGCCGGTGCCGGCCGGGCCGATACCGAAGACGATCGTGTGCGCGTCGATCGCGTCCACGTAGCGCTTCTGGCCGAGCGTCTTCGGCCGGATCGTGCGGCCGCGCCGGGACAGGATGTTGAACGTCAGGACCTCGGCCGGCCGCTCGACGGTGCCCTCCTCGAGCATGCCGACGGTCCGCCGCACGCTGTCTGCGGTCAGTGTCTCGCCCTTCTCGATGAGCTCCAGGAGCTCGGTGAAGACGCGCTCGGCGAGCGCGTTCTCCGCGGGTGCGCCGGTGATGGTGATCTCGTTGCCCCGGACGTGAATGTCGCTTGCGAGTGCCCGCTCCACCAACCTGAGCAGCTCGTCACCTGGTCCGAGGAGATTGACCATCATCTGCGAGTCCGGCACGGTGATCTTGGTAGTCGCCCGCGGGCGGGACGGCTCTCCGCCCGGCGACGGCGCGGCTGGCGCGCTGGAGGTTGGGCTCGTTGTCATGGGTCGGCCTCGCGGGCCTGTGCCTCCCGGTTCACTCGTCGGACCTCCCCATGGTATCGGCAGGCCAGCCCGCCGGCCCGGCCCATTTCGGCGGGGTCCGGCCGAGTCGCCCAAACCGGGAGTTACCGGGCGTCAAAGATCTCTTGGGTACGGGTGAACCGGTACGTCGCCCAGTGCATCCGGATCACCTCCCCGTCCGGCCCTCGGGTCAGCCGCAGCAGCTCGCCGGTCTCCCGGCCGGACACCGTACGGAACAGGTCCGGCCCGATCGGGTGGAAGACCGCGGGCGGCCGGCCGGGCGGGTCAGCGGCGCCGCGGGCCCGCAGTGCGCCGGCACGCCAGAAGAACACGTACTCGAAGCCCTCGCCCCACCACCGGCCCAGCACCGGCTGGTACGCCGCCGGGGCGGGCGCGCCGGGCACCCACGGCGCGAGGTCGGCCGGATCGTGCTCGACGGCGGCGGCCAGCAGCCGGTGCGGCAGCTCGAACACCGCGTCGGCGGTACCCGACGAGCCGAGCACGGCGGCGCCCAGGGCGGCCGGGGTACCGGCACCGCCGCGGCGCCCGTACGCCCCGGCCAGGAAGCCCGGCATCGCGCCGTCGTGCCCCACGTGTACGACCCGGTCCCCTTGTGGTACGAGGATGAGACCCAACCCGAACCCGACGGTCCACAGTGTCTCGTCGGTGACCGCGAGCGGCCAGCGCATCTCGTCGAGGATGGCTGGTACGAGGACGGCACCGGCCGGGTCCACGGTCGCCGGGTCGGCGAGGAACGCCGCCCAGCGGGCCAGGTCGGCCGCCGTACTCCACAGCTGCGCGGCCGGCCCGACCGCCCCGAAGTCGGTCGACGGCTCCGGCCGGGCGTGGTCGGAGTACGGCTCGACGAGGTACCCGACGGCCGCCCGGTCGGTGGGCAGCACGGTGGTGTCGCGCAGCTCCAGCGGCGCCAGGATCCGGTCGTGCAGGACCTCGGCCCACGTACCGCCGCGCAGCCGCCCGACCAGCGCACCGAGCAGCGCGACACCGAGGTTCGAGTAGTGGAACCGGCGGGCGGGCGGCAGCACCCGCTCGGCCCGGGCGAGCTCGGCGACCAACCGGTCCGCGTCCGGTACCTCGAGCGTGTCCCATACGTCGCCGTACGGCTCGCGCTGGATGCCCGCGGTGTGCGACAGCAGCCGCCGGACCGGCAGCTCGCCGTGGGCGGGCAGGTCGAGGTGCCGCCCGATGGGATCGTCGAGATCGACCAGCCCGTCGTCCCGGCACTGCAGGACGAGGACCGCGGTGAACGTCTTGGTGATCGAGCCGATCCGGAACTGGGTGCCGGCGTCCAGCGTCCGGTCGGGCCCGGCGGTACCGACCTGAAAGGTCCACAGTGGACGATCGGCGCGGTGCAGCGCCACGGACAGTGCCGGGATCCGGGCATCCGCCTGGGCCTGCCGAACGAGGCGCTCGTACCGGCGGACCGCTCCGGTCACGTCGCCTCCTCGCTGTGCTCGGTCACGCGGGGCTGACCATCGGGCCCAGCGGCGCACCGCCGAGCACATGCGCGTGGACGTGGAAGACCTCCTGGCCGCCGTACCCCCCGGTGTTGAAGATCATGCGGTAGCCGGCGGTGGGCAGCCCCTCGGCCTGCGCCACCGCGGCGGCCGCGGCCAGTACGTCGCCGGCCAGCCCGGGATCGGCCGCGGTGAGATCGTCGACGTCCTGGTAGTGCGCCTTGGGGATCACGAGCACGTGCACCGGCGCCTTCGGCCGGATATCCCGGAACGCGAGCGTGCTATCGGTCTCCCGCACTACGTCCGCGGGGATCTCCCCGGCGACGATGCGGCAGAACAGGCAGTCGTTGGTCACGCCATGGATGGTAAGACAGGTCACTGACGGGTCTGGACACGGCGGGCATGATGATCCGGTGAGCGCGAGGAGCGCCGGTGGCGGGTCGGCTCGCCTGCGACGCGGCCGAGCCGGCGTTGGCGTTGAGCTCGCGAGCCCGGCAGTCGCGAACGAAAGGCTATCCGGTGGGACGACGAGTACTGGTGACCGGCGCGTCACGCGGGATCGGGCGGGCGGTCGCCGAGGCGTTCGCCGCCGCCGGCGACCGCGTGGCCATCCATCATCGCGACTCGGCCGAGCTCGCGGAGCGGCTGCGAACCACCCTGCCGGGCGGGCCGCACCTGGTCGTGCAGGCGGACCTCGTCGACCCGGCGGCCGTCCAATCCATGGTGGACGGCGCGGCCGCGGCGCTCGGCGGGCTCGACGTGCTCGTCAACAACGCCGGGGTGTACACCGCCCACCCGGTGCTGGAGTCGTCGTACGAGCAGTGGCAGCGCGAGTGGCGCCGGACCATCGACACGAACCTGATCGGCGCGGCGAACGCGATCTGGTGCGCCGTTCGGCACATGGGCCCGGGCGGGCGCATCGTCAACGTCTCCTCGCGCGGCGCGTTCCGCGGCGAGCCGGGCCAGCCCGCCTACGGCGCCAGCAAGGCGGGGCTCAACGCGCTCGGCCAGTCCCTCGCCGTGGCGCTGGCGCCGCACGGCATCGCAGTGTCCACTGTGGCTCCCGGCTTCGTCGAGACCGACATGACCAACGAGCATCTCAAGCCGCCGCGCGGCGACGGGATCCGCGCGCAGAGCCCGTTCGGGCGGGTGGCCGCCCCCGCGGAGATCGCGGCCGCGGTCGTCTGGCTGGCCTCGGCTCAGGCGGAGTGGGCGTCCGGCGCGATCCTCGACCTCAACGGCGCGTCGTACCTGCGTTAGCGGATGTTCGCCGTGTGACCCAGCGAGTACCGGCCGGGCTGCGGCCAGTACAGCAACCCGTGCGGCCCGCTGCCCACCTTGATCCGGGCGAGCAGCGCACCGGAGGCGGCGTTGAGTACGTAGACCTCGTTGTGGTAGCGCCCGGAGAGCCACAACTGGTTACCGTCCGGCGACAGCGCGCCCATGTCCGGGCTGCCGCCCGGGATGCGCCAGGTGGCGATGGTGACCCGGCGGACCGGGTCGAGCACGGACACCGAACCCTCGCTGCGGTTCGTGACGAACATGCGCTTCGCGTCGCGGGAGAAGTAGATGCCGTGCGCGCCCTTGCCGGTCCGCAGGAAGCCGAGCTTCGTCCGCGCCGCGCCGTCGAAGACGTACACGCCGCCGGCCATCATGTCGGCGACGTAGAACACCGTGCCGTCCGGCGCCAGCCGGGTGTCCTGCGGCATGCCGCCGGGGTGGTCGAGGTCGAAGCGGCGCAGGTACCGGTGCTCGGCGACGTCGATGACCACCATCGCGTTGTTGAACTCGCAGGCGACCAGGGCGGTCCGGCCGTCGGCACTGAAGTCGAGGTGGTTGGCGCCCGCGCAGCCCGGCAGGGCAATGCTGTGTACGCGCTGCCAGGTCGTCGGGTCGTAGAGGTCCAGGCGTCCGTAGTACTCCGCCACCACGATCGCAAACCGGCCGTCGGGCGTGAAGTAGAGGTTGTACGGATCCTGCACCGCGATCGGCTTGCCGGGTTGGCCGGTCGCCGGGTCGATCGGGGTCAGCGATCCGTTGGGCACCCGGTCCGCGGCCACGTAGAGCGTCCGCAGGTCGTACGCCGGGACGACGTGCTGCGGTTCCGGCCCACCCGGGAACCGGTCGATCACCCGCATGGTCTTCGGATCGATGACGGACACGTCGTCGGAGTTCGTCTGCGGTACGTAGACCAGCTCGCGGTGCCCGCGCACCTGTGGCGCGAGCATGCCCGGCCCGGCCGCGGCGTACACATTGGACGGATCGAGCGGGGGCGGCATGCCGGGCAGGCCGGGCAGGTCGGCGTGATCGGCGGGCGGAACGGTGGCCGCCGGTAGGGCACTGGGCACCGGCGCGCCGGACGGCGACGATGCGGGCGGCGCCTGGCACGCCGCCAGTGGCAGCAGCATCCCCAGCAGCGCCATTCTCCGCAGAACCGACATATAGGGCACTCTAACCGCTGCCTGCCAGCCTGCGGGGCGGGTTCGGCGAGCGTCGCACTCAGCGCACCCGGGCCGCCCGGGGCTCGGCCGATGCGGCACCGGGTGCGCCGTCCCGCCGCCTACGGTGCCGCACCTGGCTGTGCACCCCGGTAGTCCGGCTACCAGCGACCGAGCCGAGCGGAGAGGACCGCCAGCGCGGCAACGCCGGCGGTTGACGTACGCAGCACCGTGCTGCCCAACCGGACCGGCAGCAGCCCGCCGGCGGTGAACGCGGCCAGCTCCTCGTCGGCGATCCCGCCCTCCGGGCCGACCACGAGAACGACCTCGCCGGCCGCTGGCAGCTCCACCGTGGAGAGTCGGGCAGCCGCCCGATCGTGCAGGACGTACGCGCCGACCGCGCCGGCCAGGCGGGTGGCCAACGCGGCGGTCGACGACTGCTCCGCGACGGCCGGCAGCCACGCCCGCCGCGCCTGTTTCGCCGCCTCCCGGGTGGTGGCGACCCAGCGCTCGCGCGCCCGGTCCCCGCGCTCGCCCCGCCACCGCGCCACCGAGCGGGCCGCGGCCCACGGCACGATCTCGTCGACCCCGGCCTCGGTCATCGCCTGCACGGCCAGCTCGCCGCGGTCACCCTTGGCGATCGCCTGGGCCACCACGAGCCGTACGGCGGGCGGTTCGGCGTACTCCCGCGATGTGCAGGACAGCGAGAGCGTCCCGCGGCCGACGGCCTCGACCACAGCGGTCGCCGTGCCGCCCCGGCCGTCGGCGAGGACCAGCCGCTCCCCCACGCGCAGCCGCTGTACCACGGCCGCGTGCCGGCCCTCCGGACCGTCCAGTGTGTACCGATCGCCCGCCGGCAGCTCGGTGACGAGGAAGTACGGCAGGCTCACTGACTCCCCGCGCTCACGCGTGGCCGTTGAACGCGTCCCGCATCCGGGAGAAGAAGCCACCCTGCTTGGACAGCTCGGCGACCTCCTCGCCGCGCGACTTCGCGAACTCGCGGAGCAGGTGCTCCTGACCCGCATCGAGCTTCGTCGGTGTCCGCACGTCGAGGTGCACGAACAGGTCACCGCGACCGGCGCCGCGCAGGTGCGGTACGCCCTTGCCGCGGATGCGCAGCGTGGCGCCGGGCTGGGTACCGGCGCGCACGTCGAGCGCCTCCTCGCCGTCGAGCGTCTTGATCGTCAGGCGGGTGCCGAGCGCGGCCGCCGTCATCGGTACGGTCACCCGGCAGTGCAGGTCGTCGTTCTTCCGGGAGTACACGTCGTGCGGCCGCTCGTGGATCTCCACATAGAGATCACCGGGCGGGCCGCCGCCGGGACCGACCTCGCCCTGCTGGGCCAGCCGGATGCGCATGCCGTCCTCGACACCGGCCGGAATCTTCACGGTCAGCGTCCGGCGGGTCCGCACCCGGCCGTCACCGCCGCAGGTCGGGCACGGGTGCGGGATCACGGTGCCGTGCCCGCCGCAGGCGGCACACGGACGCGCCGAGACGACCTGACCCAGGAACGTGCGCTGGACCGACTGCACCTCACCCCGGCCGCCGCAGGCCTCGCACGCGGCGACGTGGGTGCCGGCCGCGGTACCGGCGCCGGCACACGTGTTGCACGCGACGGCGGTGTCGACGGTGATCGGTGCCTCCACGCCGAACGCGGTCTCCTGCAGGTCGAGGTCGAGCCGGAGGATCGCGTCCGCACCGGGCCGGGTCCGCGGGCGGGGCCCCCGCGCGCCGGCCGTACCGAAGAACGCGTCCATGATGTCCTGGAAGCCGACGAACGGGCCGCCCGGCCCGGGCCCGCCACCGGTGGGGGCGAGCGGGTCGCCGCCGAGGTCGACGATCTCCCGCTTCTTCGGGTCGGACAGCACCTCGTACGCCGCGTTGATGTCCTTGAACTTCTCCGCCGCGGCCGGATCCGGGTTCACGTCCGGGTGGTACAGGCGGGCCAGCTTCCGGTACGCCCGCTTGATGTCATCGGCAGCGGCGTCCCGGCGGACCCCGAGTATCGCGTAGTAGTCCTTGGCCACTGAGTTCTGTGTCCTCATGTCGTTGGTTCGCCCCGAAGTCAGTTCTGTGCGAGCAGGTCGCCGACGTAGCGTGCCACGGCACGCACGGTGGCGATGGTGCCGGGGTAGTCCATCCGGGTCGGTCCGAGCACGCCCAGACCGCCCACGGCGGTGGTCCCGGGCCCGTACCCGGTGCTGACCACCGAGGTCGCGCGGAGGTCCTCGAACTCGTTCTCGTCCCCGATGCGGATCCGCAGCGTCGTCGCGTCGACCTCGCTGAACAGCTTGAGGAGGATGACCTCCTCCTCGAGCGCCTCGAGGATCGGCCGCAGCATGCCCTGGAAGTCCAGGACGCCGCCGCGGGTGAGGTTGGCCGTACCGGCGAGCGCGATGCGCTCCTCGGCCCGCTCGACGACGGTCTCCAGCAGGACGGTCGCGAGCGACGTCATGGCCGGACGCAGGGCGTCGACCGCCTCGTCGACCAGCGCGTGGATCAGCCCGGGCGCCTCGGACAGCCGCCGCCCGGCGAGCTTCTCGTTGATCGCCTGCCGGAGGCTGGTCACCTGGCTGGCCGCGGTCGGCTTGGGCAGCTCGACGAGCCGCTGCTCCACCCGGCCGGTGTCCGTGATCATGACGAGCAACAGCCGGGTCGTCGAGATCGAGACCAGCTCCAGGTGCCGCACCGCCGACCGGGACAGGCTCGGGTACTGCACGATCGCGACCTGCCGGGTGAGCTGGGCGAGGAGGCGGACCGTACGGTGCACCACATCGTCCAGATCGACCGCGCCGAGCAGGAACCGCTCGATTGCCCGGCGCTCGGCCGGCGTGAGCGGCTTGATCCGGGACAGCTTGTCGACGAACAGGCGGTATCCCCGGTCGGTCGGCACCCGCCCGGCGCTCGTGTGCGGCTGCCGGATGTAGCCCTCCTCCTCCAGTACCGCCATGTCGTTGCGGACGGTCGCGGGCGACACACCGAGGTGGTGTCGCTCGACGAGGGCCTTGCTGCCGACCGGCTCCTGGGTGGCGACGTAGTCCTCGACGATGGCGCGCAGCACCTCGAGCTTGCGGTCGTCGAGGGTCACGCTCGCCTCCTCCCGTCGTACGCCGGATTCACAGCTAGCCGCCTGCCGGGCAGGCGGCTGGCACTCCGCGAGATCGAGTGCCAGTCTACGTCCCGCTCGGGCGGTAGGCGATGATCACTTTGTCCGCCGTGCTGGTTAGTGGGTAAATGCCGGTTTCCGCCGGACGCCGCAGTACGCGCAATACGCGGTCGCGGTCACCCGACTGTCCAGAAACAGTCATGCCCGCTTCCTGGCGTGCGTTGATCGGTACCCCTAGCCTGGCCCCCATGACCGAAGCACCTCGCCCCCCGTGGGACGGGGAACCGGGTCCGTCAGGACCGGATCCCGCCGCTCCGCCACCCTCGTACTCGATGCCGGGCGTGCCCACCGCACCGGGACATGTTCCGCCGCCCGGGCCGGAGCAGGGTTTCGGGTCCGCGCCCCCGCCACCCGGCTACCCGCCACCCGGCTACCCGCCACCCGGCTACCCGCAGGGTCCCGGCATGGTCCCGGTGGGCTATGCCAACAACGACGAGAAGACCTGGGCGCTGGTCAGCCACTTCGGCGGCGCGGTGGGCGCGTTCGTCGGCGCTGGTGGTGGCGGCTGGATCGCCCCACTCATCGCGATGCTGGCCAAGGGCAACGAGTCCCCGACCGTCCGCGCCCACGCGGTCGCGGCGCTCAACTTCCAGATCACGATGACCATCGCCGCGATCATCGGCTGGACCGTCGGCTGTGTGCTGCTGTGGATCCCCGGCCTCGTCGTCTGGGCCGTCGCCGTGATCTTCGGGATTATCGGCGGGGTACGGGCCAACGAGGGTCAGCTCTACCGGTACCCGTTGACGATCCAGCTCATCAAGTAAGCCGTCCGGGAGCCCGGCGCCAGCGCGCGCCGGGCTCTCGCGTGCTCACCGCCGGGCTAGGGCAGCAGGTCGCGCACGACGGAGTCGGCGAGGAGCCGGCCGCGCAGGGTCAGTACCGCCCGCCCGGCGGCGTACGCGGCCCCGTCGAGCAGCCCAGTGTCCAGCGCGCGGACCGCACCGGCGCGCCCCACATCGTCCAGTGTGGACAGCGGGAGACCCTCCGCCAGCCGCAGCCGCAGCAGCACCGTCTCGACCTGACGTTCCGCCGCGGTGAGCACCTCGCGCGCCTGCGCGGGACTTGTACCGGCGGCGAGCCGGGCCGCGTACGCCGAGGGGTGCTTGACGTTCCACCACCGCACGCCGCCGACGTGGCTGTGCGCACCGGGGCCGAGGCCCCACCAGTCGCCGCCGGTCCAGTACAGCATGTTGTGCCGGCACCGGGCGCCGTCCGCGCCCGCCGCCCAGTTCGACACCTCGTACCAGGACAACCCGGCCGCGGACAACGCGGCCTCCGCGGCCAGATACCGGTCCGCGGCGACATCGTCATCGGGGTACGGGAGCTCGCCGCGCCGCATCCGGGCCGCGAGCCGGGTGCCGTCCTCGACGATCAACGCGTACGCGCTGACGTGGTCGACGCCGGCCGCGATCGCGGCCGCCAGCGAGCCGGTGAAGTCGGCCGCGGTCTCGCCCGGGGTGCCGTAGATGAGATCCAGGTTCACGTGGGTGAAGCCGGCCTCCCGGGCCTCGGTCGCCGCGGCCGCGGCCCGGCCCGGGGTGTGCCGCCGGTCGAGGAGGGCGAGCACGCCCGGCGCCGCGGACTGCATGCCGAGCGAGACCCGGGTGAATCCGGCGGACCGCAGCGCCCGCAGCGCGGCCGGGTCCACCGACTCGGGGTTCGCCTCCGTGGTCACCTCCGCGCCGGGCGCCAGCCCCCAGGTGGCGTCGATCGCCTCGACCACCCGGCCGAGGTCGCCGGGCGGCAGCAGGGTGGGCGTACCGCCGCCGACGAAGACCGTGTCCACCCGGCGGGGCGGCGCGCCGGCGAGGACCCGGCGGGCCAAGGCCAGCTCGGCGCGCACGGTGTCCACGTAGGACCCGGCCGGCTGCGCGCCACCCAGCTCCGCCGGCGTGTACGTATTGAAGTCGCAGTAGCCACACCGGCTGGCGCAGAACGGCACGTGGACGTAGACACCGAAGCCGTGCTGGCCCACGGCGGCGAGCGCGGTCTCGGGCAGCGCGCCGCCTGCCGGTACGTCGGTGTCGCCAGCGCGTTCCTGGCGCCTTCGGCGGTCAACCGACTCCGGCATGAGTTCCATGGTTCTAGTCTGCCCGCATGAACTCCGACAGCCCGCTCGTCCACCTGGCCGTCACCGGCGGTGTGGCTACCCTCACGCTCGATAGCCCGGCGAACCGCAACGCACTCTCCACTGCCCTGATCGGCCAGCTGCTTGCGGCGCTCGGCGCGGCGGCTGCGGACGAGTCGGTACGGGTGATCGTGCTGACCCATACCGGCCCGGCGTTCTGCGCCGGCGCGGACCTGACCGAGACGGCCGCCGCCGTGGCCTCCGGACAGCTGCCGGCGGCCCGGCTGGGTGAGGTCCTCGCCGCGCTGGTCGAGTGCCCGAAGCCGGTCGTCGCGCGGGTAGCGGGCCCGGCCCGGGCGGGCGGCATCGGCCTGGTCGCCGCGGCCGACCTCGCGGTGTGCACGCGGGAGACCACGTTCGCGTTCTCCGAGGTGCGCATCGGAGTGATCCCGGCGGTCATTTCGGCGACCGTGCTGCCGCGCCTGACATCGCGGGCCGCCGCCGAGCTGTTCCTCATCGCGACCCCCGTCGACGGCGTCCGCGCCGCCGAGGTGGGGCTCGTCACCACGGCGGTACAGGCGGAGGCGCTGGATGCCACCGTGACGAGTTACTGCACCGCGCTGCTGCGGGGGGCGCCACAGGCGCTGGCGGGCGTGAAGGCACTGCTACGGCGTACGCCGGCCGAAACCCTGCGCGGTGAGCTGGCCGAGCTCACCGAACTCTCGCTGGGCTACTTCCGGTCCGCGGAAGGCCGGGAAGGAGTAGCGGCATTCCAGGAGAAGCGGGAACCGGCCTGGGTCCCGGGAATCCAGAACTCGTGACTATGTGCCACCACCGTTCGTGGGTACCGGTGGAGGTGCGGCGCGAGCGTACGCTGACCCCACCGGAGACTCGGAGGTGACGGTGCGTATCCGGGCGCTTATCGGTGCGCTCACGGTCTTCGCGGTCATCGCGGGCGTGGGCATCTACCTCGCGCTGCGCCCCGGCGGGCCGCGCAGCTCGGTTCCCCGGGGGCCCCGGGCGTGCACCGTGCAGGCCGACGGTGAGGTGTACCTCGATGGCACCCAGATGGCCAACGCGGCCACGATCGCCGCGGTCGGCATCCGGCGCGGGTTGCCGGAGCAAGCCGTCGTCGTCGCCCTCGCGACCGCGTTCCAGGAGTCGAAACTGGAGAACCTGACGGGCGGCGACCGGGACTCGGTGGGGCTGTTCCAGCAGCGGCCGAGCCAGGGCTGGGGCACCGCGGAGGAGATCCGGGATCCGCGGTACGCGGCGACCCGGTTCTACAACGCGCTCACCCGGGTGCCCGGCTGGCAGGACATGCGGGTGACCGAGGCTGCGCAACGGGTCCAGCGCAGCGCGTACCCGGAGGCGTACGAGCGGTGGGCCGACGATGCCCTGGTACTGACCAAGGCGCTGCTCGGCCATGCCACCGGCGCCGTGGCATGCGCGTTCCCCGGCCAACCGGCGGTCCGCGGCGCGACGGCGACGGCTGCGCTGACCGAGTTGCTGCGCCTGGACTGGGGCGCGGTCCCGAGCGCGATCGGCGGCGACGCGGCCGGCCTGGCGCTCACCGTACGTGACACCCGCAACGGCTGGCAGTACGCACACTGGCTCGTCTCACACGCCGACCAGCAGGGCGTCCGGAGCGTCCGGTACGACAGTCTGGAGTGGACGGCGAAGGGCGGTACCTGGACAAAGGTCGCCACCGGCGCCGGGGTGGCCGCCAACCACGTGATCGCCGAGGTGTACACCGCCTGACGCCGGGCTATTGGTCAGCACTACTGCGCGCTACGATCGCAGCTTCCGCCGGCTGGCTAGCTGACCAAGAGGGGATCAGATGCAGGGTACGCCCGAATACGGTGGGCTGACGGGCTTCGAACCCATCAGCGATGTGACACGCAAGGAGTTCCTTGAGCAGGGTTGGCTGCTGATCCCGAACGCGCTGACCGAGTCGCACCGGCAGCAGCTGGAGGCGGCCGTCGACCGGGTCTACGCGGAGGAGATCGCGGCCGGCAAGGGTACCAAGGACGGCACCGTCCATCTCCTCGGCTTCCTCACCCGCGACGAGCTCTTCGCGAACCTGCTGACGCACCCGACGACCTTCCCGTACGTGTGGGGTCTCACCGGCTGGAACATCTACACCCACCACAACCACCTCGACGTGACGCCACCCGCGCTGGAGCCCGAGAAGCCTTACTGGGGCTGGCACCAGGACGGGTACCGGCAGAACTCGGACCCCGAGACCATGGACCCGAGCGTGCCGCGGCCGATGTTCGCGGTGAAGGTCGGCTACGTACTCTCGGACCTGTCCGAGACCGGGCGGGGCGCAACGAAGATCATCCCCGGCAGCCACCTGCGGAACTCGCTCGGCCGGCCGGCCGACCTGACCGTCCACAACCCCGATCCGCCGGGCACGCTGGAGATCACCGCCAAGCCGGGCGACGCATTCATCTTCGACCGCCGGCAATGGCACTCCCGCTCGACGAACCTCTCGGACACCACCCGGAAGATGCTGTTCGTCGGGTACACGTACCGCTGGATCCGGCCGCTCGACGACATGCCGATCGACTTCGACAGCCAGTGGTGGGCGAACCGGTCACCGCTGCAGCGGCAGCTCCTCGGCGCGGGTACGCACACCGCGAACTACTGGGGCATCAACTGGGACGGGTACATCGACGACCAGATCCCGCTGCGCAAGGAGCTCAACGACCGGGACCTGCTGGACCGATCGGTACCCTGGCTGCGGTGAGTCAGCCGGGTTCGCGGTGACTTCGGCGTCGGCTCCGCCGGCGCGGACCCCGGCCCCTGCGACGGCGCCGGGCTGTTCCGGGCGCCAGGTCAGCGCGGTTCGCCGGCGGACAGCCGGCGTTCCGCTTTGAGTCGGGCCTTGGCCATCAGCGCGGGCGCGGCCGCCAGCCGGGGCAGCAGATCGGGCTCCGTCGTGAGCGCGCGGAACGCCTCGCCGACGGTCACCTGCGGCCGCGGGCGGTCGAGGATCTCGATGCGGTCGCCGCTGCCCATCTCGCCCGGCGCGAGCACCCGCAGGTAGGCACCGGGGACCGCGTGCCGGGTGAACAATTCGATGAGCCCGGGCATCCCCCAGAAGCCCTCGAAGACAACGCACGGCACGCGCGGGCCGCACACCTGGAGAACCGCCGTACCGACTGCCCACTGCTCGCCGATGGCGGCGCCGGTCACGTCGATATCCATTGTGGACAGATTTTCACCGAACCGGCCCGGCGGCAGCTCGCGGCCCAGCTCGTGCTCCCACCAGCCGACGTCCTCGCGGGCGTACGCGTACACCGCCTGATCGTCGTCGCCGCGGACCACGCAGTCATCGGTCAACCCGGTGCGGCGCACTGCGATCCGGTGCGCGACCGGGCGCTTGTCGATGCCGGTGCGGCCGCGCGGACCCGTCCACTCGCCGGTACTCTCCCGGCCCACGTTCACCGATACGACGCGTCCCGCCATGCCGGTACCTTACGCCGTGGCAGCGCGAACCATGGGGTGGGAGCCCGGTGACGGTCGGCTCAGGTGATGCCGCGGACGTCACCTCTTGGCGGTCCTGGTGTCGGTGGAGTCCGAACTGGACAGTGCGGCGATGAAGGCCTCCTGCGGTACCTCCACCCGGCCGACCATCTTCATCCGCTTCTTGCCTTCCTTCTGCTTCTCCAGCAGCTTGCGCTTGCGGGTGATGTCGCCGCCGTAGCATTTCGCGAGTACGTCCTTGCGAATAGCCCGGATGGTCTCGCGCGCGATCACCCGGTTGCCGATCGCCGCCTGGATCGGTACCTCGAACTGCTGCCGCGGAATCAGCGTGCGCAGCTTCGCCGCGATCGCGACCCCGTAGTTGTACGCCTTGTCCTGGTGGACGATCGCGCTGAACGCGTCGACCGGCTCGCCGTGCAGGAGGATGTCCACCTTCACGAGGTCGGCCTCCTGCTCGCCGCTGGGCTCGTAGTCGAGGCTGGCGTACCCCTTGGTGCGGCTCTTCAGCTGGTCGAAGAAGTCGTAGATGATCTCGGCAAGCGGCAGCGTATAGCGCAGCTCCACCCGCTCGGTCGACAGGTAGTCCATGCCGAGCAGGGTGCCGCGCCGGCCCTGGCACAGGTCCATCACCGCGCCGACGTAGTCGTTGGGCGTGAGGACGGTCGCCCGCACCACCGGTTCGTAGACACTGGCCACCTTGCCGGTCGGGTACTCACTCGGGTTCGTGACGACGTGCTCGATGCCGTCCTCCATGATCACCCGGTACACCACGTTCGGCGCCGTCGAGATCAGGTCCAGGCCGAACTCCCGCTCCAGCCGCTCCCGGATGATCTCCAGGTGGAGCAGACCGAGGAAGCCGCAGCGGAACCCGAAGCCGAGGGCGGCACTGGTCTCCGGTTCGTACCGCAGCGCGGCGTCGTTCAGCTTGAGCCGGTCGAGCGCGTCGCGCAGGTCGGGGTACTCGGAGCCGTCCATCGGGTACAGGCCGGAGTAGACCATCGGCTTCGGGTCCTTGTAGCCGCCGAGCGCCTGCTTGGCCGGCCGCCCCTTGATCGTGACCGTGTCGCCGACCCGGGACTGGCGCACGTCCTTCACGCCGGTCATCAGGTACCCCACCTCGCCGACTCCGAGGGCACCCGCCTTCGTCGGCTCCGGCGAGATCACGCCCAGCTCCAGCAGCTCGTGGACGGCGCCGGTGGACATCATCCTGATCCGGTCGCGCGCCTCGATCCGGCCGTCGATCACCCGTACGTACGTGATGACGCCGCGGTACACGTCGTACACCGAGTCGAAGATCATCGCCCGGGCCGGTGCGCGGGAGTCGCCGGTCGGCCCAGGGAACTGCCGGACGATCTCGTCCAGCAGGTGCGGTACGCCCTCGCCGGTCTTGCCGGACACCCGCAGGCAGTCCTCCGGCGCGCAGCCGACGAGGTTGGCCAGCTCCTCGGCGTACTTGTCGGGCTGGGCGGCCGGCAGGTCGATCTTGTTGAGCACCGGGATCACGTGCAGGTCGTTCTCCAGCGCGAGGTACAGGTTGGCCAGCGTCTGCGCCTCGATGCCCTGGGCGGCGTCGACCAGCAGGACGGCGCCCTCGCAGGCGGCCAGGCTCCGGCTCACCTCGTACGTGAAGTCCACGTGCCCGGGTGTGTCGATCATGTTGAGGACGATCTGGCGACCGGCGAGCCCGCCCTCGCGTACCTGCCACGGCATCCGGACCGCCTGGCTCTTGATGGTGATGCCGCGCTCGCGCTCGATGTCCATCCGGTCGAGGTACTGGTCGCGCATCTGCCGTGCGTCGACCACGCCGGTGAGCTGCAGCATCCGGTCGGCCAGCGTAGATTTACCGTGGTCGATGTGCGCGATGATGCAGAAGTTGCGGATGCTCGCGGGGCTCGTCGATCCGGGCATGGGAGCGGGCGTGGGTGGCACGTTCGTCCGTTCGCGTCGGTGTTGATGATCAATGTGCGGAAATGGCCGCGCGAGCGACCACCTCAGCTATCGTCCCATGCGGGCGGCGTGACCATCGACAGGTGCGCCGATCGACGGCTGGGCGGTGCCGGCCCATTTGAACCCTTCGGTCCGCGGCTGGTACCCTGGCTCTCCGCGGGTTGCGGCGGTTCGCCGCGCGCGCAGACCACCCAAATCCCGAGCGAACCAGGACGAGGCCGTCGCGTGGCGAATATCAAGTCCCAGATCAAGCGCAACCGCCAGAACGAGGCGCGCCGCATGCGCAACAAGGCGGTCAAGTCGTCGCTGAAGACGGCGATCCGCAAGTTCAACGAGGCGACCCGGACCGGGGACCAGGAGAGCGCGACCGTGCTGTTGCGCCAGGCCACCCGCAAGCTGGACAAGGCCGTCAGCAAGGGCGTGATCCACAAGAACCAGGCCGCCAACCGCAAGTCGGCGATCTACCAGCGGCTCGCCTCGCTGTCCTCCTGACCGACCCAACCCTCAGCCGGCGGCGCCCGACCGGGCGGCCGCCATGGCGAAGATCGCCCGCTCCAACGCGTAGGTGCGGTCGTCGGCCCCGCCCTTGACGTCGGCGTTGCACACCGCCGCGGCCTGCATGGCCTCGACCAGACCCTCGGCCGTCCAGCCCCGGGACTGCCGCTGGGCGCGTTCGATCTTCCAGGCCGGCAGGCCGAGCGAGCTGGCCAGCTGGTACGCGTTGCCGCGGCCGGCGGACGCCACCCGGGCCACCGTACGGACGCCGTCCGCCAGGGCGTCGGCGATGGGGACCGGATCGACTCCGACGTGCAACGCCCAGCGCAGTGCCTCCAGCGCGCCGGCGACGTCGCCGACCATCGTCGCGTCCGCCACGGTGAAGCCGCTGACCTCGGCCCGACCCCGGTAGTACCGCGCGACCGTGTCCGCGGCGATCCGGCCACCGGTGTCCGCGATCAGCTGTGCACAGGCGGCCGCCAGCTCGCGCAGGTCGTTGCCCACGGCCGCGAGCAGGGCCTCGGCCGCGTCCTCGGCGCACCGGCCGCCGAGCCGGCGTACCTCCGCCTGGACGAAATCGACCCGCTCGCGGTGCCGGCTCACCTTCGCCGCCGGCACCACGGTCGCGCCGGCCTGGCGGAGCCCGTCGGCGAACGCCTTCCCCTTGGCCCCGCCCGCATGCGTGACCACCAGCGTCGCGTCGGGGTCAGGATCGCGGGCGTACCCGAGGACGGCGGCCACGAGATCCTTCTTCGCGTCCTGCCCGTCGCGGATGACGGCCACCCGGCGGCCGCCGAACAAGGACGGGCTCAGCATCTCGGCCAGCTCGCCGGGTACCAGCGTCGCGGCCTGGTACTCGCGGACGTCCGAGTGCGGGTCGCTCGCCCGCGCCGCCGCGACGGCATCGGCTACCGCGCGGGCCACGAGCAGCTCCTCGTCGCCGAGCACGAGCCACACGGGGGTGGGGGCGGGCGGACTCACCCGGCCATCCTCGCATGTACCGGGGCTGGCCGGCGACGGGCGACGGCCGGGCCACGGCCGGTCAGCGGCGCGGATCAACCGGCTCCGACTCGACCGCGACGATGGCCAAGACGAGCTCGTGTACCTGCCACAGCGGTGCGCCGGAGGTGGCCCGGTCCAGAGCCGCCAGGCCGAGGGCGTACTCCCGCAGTTCCGGTCACTCATCGCCGGGCACCCCGACCACCTAGACTCCGGCTGTGCCCGCCCCCGGTCCGTACCGCGCCCTTGTACTGCTGGAGTTCGCGCTTGCCGGGTTGACGTTCATCGGACTACGGCTGGTCACCGCGCCGTACGGCCGGCACGGGCGGCGCGGCTGGGGACCCACCGTGCCGGCGTGGCTCGGCTGGCTCGTCATGGAGAGCCCGGCGGTGCTGGTGTTCGGGGCGACGTTCGCGCTTGGTACCAACCGTGGCCACGCCGTACCGCTGGTGTTCCTGGGCCTGTGGCAGACCCACTACCTGTACCGCGCGTACGGCTACCCGTTCGTCATGCGTACCGGTGCTCGCTTACCCGTGACGATCATGCTCATGGCCATCGCGTTCAACGTACTCAACGGATGGCTCAACGCGCGCTGGGTCGCGCAGCTGGGCGACTACCCGGTCGGCTGGCTCGCGGATCCCCGGTTCCTCGCCGGTGTGGTGCTGTTCGGCTCGGGTCTCGGCCTCAACCTGAGCGCCGACCTGACGCTGCGCGGGCTCCGCCGCCCCGGCGAGACGGGCTACCGGATCGCGCACGGCGGCGGCTACCGCTGGGTCTCCTGCCCCAACTACCTCGGTGAGATCGTGGAGTGGTGCGGGTGGGCGCTGGCCACCTGGTCCCTGCCCGGGCTCGCGTTCGCGGTGTTCACGGCCGCCAACCTCGCGCCCAGAGCGATCGACCACCATGCTTGGTACCGCGCGCACTTTCCGGACTACCCGCCGAAGCGGCGCGCCCTTGTTCCATTCGTCTGGTGACGTGCCTGGAGGCTGCCCGTGAGAATCCTGCTGACCGGGGCGTTCGGGAATGTCGGCTCGCACACGCTGCCGGAGTTGCTGCGGCGCGGCCATCAGGTGCGGTGCGTCGCCCGCCTGACCACGGTCAACCGCCGCAAGGCGCGGGAACTGCCCGCCGGCGCGGAGATCGCCTGGGGTGACATCACCGACGCGGTCGCGGTCGCGCGCGCGACCGCGGGTGTCGATGCCGTCATCCACCTGGCGGCCCTGATCCCGCCCCGCGCCGACGAGGAGCCGGACCGGGCCCGAGAGGTGAACGTGGTCGGCACCGCCAACGTGATCGCGGCCTGCGAAGCCCAGCCGGAGCCGCCCCGGCTGCTGTTCACGTCCACCTTCGACGTACATGGGTACACTGTGGACCGACCACCGCCGCGGCACGTCGACGACCCGCTCGTCGCAACCAACCCGTACACCGCGCACAAGATCGAATGCGAGGCGCTCATCCACGCCTCGCCGCTCACCTGGTGCATCTTCCGGCTCGCTGACGTACCGATCCTCGGCATCCGGGAACCGCACCCGATCATGTTCGAGATCGGGCTGGACAACCGGATCGAGTCGCTGCACGCCGACGACGCCGGCCTCGCCATCGCCAACGCGCTTGCCACGCCCGCGGTGTGGGGCCGGATCCTGTTCATCGGTGGCGGTGCGTCCTGCCAACTGACGTACCGCGAGTACCTGACCCGCCTGCTCGCGGCGATGAGCATCGATCCACTGCCGGAGGAGGCGTTCAGCCGCGCACCGTACGCCACCGACTGGATCGACACCACCGAGAGCGAGTCGATGCTGCATTACCAGCGGCACACCTTCGACGACATCGCCGAGGCGGTCGCGGCCAGTCTCGGCTGGAAACGCCGCCTGCTGCCGGTGGCCCGGCCGGTGGCCCGGGCCGCGATGCTGCGCCTGTCGCCGTACTACGGCCGGCCGCACCGTACCCGGTCGTGATCCCCCGGTACGGCCCGTGGGCGCTCGTGGTCGGCGCGTCCGACGGCATCGGCGCCGCGTTCGCGGCGGAGCTCGCCGGCCGGGGCTACCACCTGGTTCTCCTCGCCCGCCGGCAGTCGCTGCTCGCCGAGCTGGCGGGCCGGCTGCGGAGGGCACACCACGTCGAGGTGCGGGTAGCGGCGCTCGACGCGGCCGCGCCGGACGCCGCCGCCGCGATACTGCGT
>JAEHDK010000003.1 GCA_016880465.1 Micromonosporaceae bacterium | reverse complement strand
GCCGGAGGATTCCGCCGCGGACCCGTCCCGGCCGCCCATGCAGCCGGCGATCGTACGCCATGATCCCCAGCCGGCCCGGGTACGCAGCCGCACCTGAGCAGCCGAGCCCTGCCAGGCCACGCCCAGGTGGCTGATCGGCAGGGCGAACTCGTCCACCCGCAGCCGCCCGGGAGTCGCACGGGCGGCCGGCGTACGGGTAACCAGGCGGCGGGCCGTCGCTGCCACGGGTGCCGCGGCGGCCACCGACAAGCCCGCGGCCAGCGCACCGCCCGCGGTCGCGGTGAGCAGTTTCCGTCGTGTGGTCATCTGTACCTCCCCGGCGAGATCGTAGGGGACGGCGCGGGTCGACCGCGCGCCCGGGAAGTAACGGCGCGGTGGACGGAGTAGTCTGCGGCCACCTGGACAGGATTTGACGGCAGCTTGGCGACCAGGACAAAAACGCCTAAAGAGCCCCGCGCCCGCAAAGTGCGCGCCTCTTGGGTCTTGACCGGAAGGAGCGCGGTGGCGGCGAGTGTCGAAGCCCTGACGGACGCACTCAGCAGGCGGATTCTGGTCCTGGACGGCGCGTGGGGCACCATGCTGCAGAGCGCGGGCCTTACGACCGAGGACTACCGGACCGACCGGTTCCGGGACCATCCCCGCGACGTCACCGGCGATCCGGATCTGCTGACCCTGACGCGGCCGGACGTCATCCTGGGCATCCATCGGCGGTACCTGGCCGCCGGTGCCGACATCACCACGACGAACACGTTCACCGCAACCAGCATCGGCCAGGCCGACTACGGCCTGGAGGCCGCCGTACCGGAGCTGAACCGGCAGGCCGCGCGCCTGGCCCGGCAGGCGGCGGACGAGGTGGGCGGGCGTTTCGTGGCCGGATCGGTCGGCCCGCTGAACGTCACGCTGTCCATGTCGCCCCGGGTGTCCGACCCGGCGTTCCGCCCCGTCTCGTTCGACCAGGTCCGCAGCGCGTACGCCGAGCAGATCGCTTCACTGGCCGAGGGCGGTGTCGACCTGTTGCTCATCGAAACCATCTTCGACACGCTCAACGCGAAGGCCGCCATCGCGGCCGCCCGCGAGGTGGCGCCACACCTGCCGCTCTGGATCTCGGTGACCATTGTCGACCGGAGCGGGCGCACCCTGTCCGGGCAGACGGTCGAAGCGTTCTGGACGTCGATCGCGCACGCGGATCCGCTGGTGGTGGGCGTCAACTGTTCGCTTGGCGCGGCCGAGATCCGCCCACATGTCGAGGAGCTCGCCCGGCTGGCAGGCACGTACACCAGCAGCCATCCCAATGCCGGCCTACCCAATGCGTTCGGCGGGTACGACGAGCAGCCGGCCGAGACGTCGGCGCTGCTCCGCGGGTTCGCCGAGGCTGGCCTCGTCAACATCGTCGGCGGCTGCTGCGGGACCGGGCCGGCGCACATCGAGCAGATCGCCGCGGCGGTAGCCGGACTGCCGGCGCGCCGGGTGCCGAACCCGTCGGCCCGATCGCGGTTCAGCGGCCTGGAACCGTTCGAGATCGGGCCGGACACCGGGTTCGTGCTGATCGGCGAGCGCACCAACGTCACGGGCTCGGCGCGTTTCCGGCGACTTATCGAGGCCGGCGACCACCAGGCGGCCGTGGACGTGGCGCTGGAGCAGGTACGCGGCGGCGCGAACCTGCTCGACGTGAACATGGATGCCGACCTGCTCGACGGCGAACGGGCGATGACCGAGTTTCTCAACCTCGTCGCCACCGAGCCCGAGGTGGCCCGGCTTCCCATTGTGATCGACAGCTCGCGGTGGAGCGTACTGGAGGCCGGCCTGAAATGCGTGCAGGGCAAAGGGGTGGTCAACTCGATCAGCCTCAAGGAGGGCGAGGAGCCCTTCCTCCACCAGGCACGCCGGATCCGGGACTACGGCGCCGGCGTGGTGGTGATGGCCTTCGACGAACAGGGCCAGGCCGACACCGTTGAGCGCAAGGTCGCCATCTGCGCCCGGGCGTACGACCTGTTGACCCAGTGGGCCGGCCTCGCACCGCACGACATCGTCTTCGATCCCAACGTCCTTGCGGTGGCCACCGGCATCGAGGAGCACAACGGCTACGCAAAGGCGTTCATCGACGCGCTGCCCCTCATCAAGCGACGGTGCCCCGGCGTACACCTCAGTGGCGGCATCTCCAACCTGTCGTTCTCCTTCCGGGGCAACGATGCCGTACGGGAGGCCATGCACTCCGCGTTCCTGTTCCACGCGATCCGCGCCGGACTGGACATGGGCATCGTCAACGCCGGCCAGCTGGTCGTCTACGAGGACATCGACGCCGACCTACGGGAGCTGGTCGAGGACGTCATCTTCGACCGCCGCCCGGACGCCACCGACCGGCTCGTCACCTTCGCGGAGACCGTCAAGGGCGCCGGTACCCGGCGCGAGATCGATCTGTCGTGGCGCGACGGGCCGGTCGAGAAGCGGCTCGCCCACGCGCTCGTCCACGGCATCGTCGACTTCATCGAGGCCGACACGGAGGAGGCGCGCCAGCGCGCGGCCCGCCCGCTCGACGTGATCGAGGGCCCACTGATGGACGGCATGAAAATCGTCGGCGACCTCTTCGGTGCCGGGAAGATGTTCCTGCCTCAGGTGGTCAAGAGTGCGCGGGCGATGAAGCGGTCGGTGGCTTACCTCGAGCCCTACCTGCAGGCCGAGAAGGATCAGGCGGACGAGGACGGCCGCACCGCCGGCGACGGTGGACCGGGCACGGTGGTGCTGGCCACCGTCAAGGGCGACGTGCACGACATCGGCAAGAACATCGTCGGTGTCGTGCTCGGCTGCAACAACTACCGGGTGATCGACCTGGGCGTGATGGTGCCGGCAGCCACCATCCTGGACACCGCGGTGGCCGCGGGCGCCAGCGCCGTCGGGCTGTCCGGGCTCATCACGCCGTCGCTCGACGAAATGGTCATCGTGGCCAAGGAGATGCAGCGCCGCGGCCTCGACCTGCCTCTGCTCATCGGCGGCGCGACGACGTCCCGGCAGCACACGGCGGTACGGATCGCGCCGGCGCACGACCGTCCGACGGTCCACGTGCTCGACGCGTCCCGCGTGGTGGGCGTCGTCGGCGACCTGCTCGACCCGGTCCGCGGCGCGGACCTCGACCGCCGTAACCGCGAGGACCAGGACCGGCTGCGGCGGCGGTACGCCGACCAGGAGCGGCGGCCGTTGCTGCCGCTGGCGCAGGCCCGCGCGAACCGCGAGACGGTCGCCTTCGACCACCTGCCCACGCCCGCCTTCACCGGCACCCGGCTGATCGCGCCGGAGCTCGGCGTACTCCGTGGACTGATCAACTGGCAGTTCTTCTTTCTCGCCTGGGAGCTGACCGGCCGGTACCCGGAGATCCTGCGCCAACCCGCGGCCCGGGAACTGTACGACGACGCCCTCGTACTGCTCGACGAGATCGAGGCCGGTGACCTCCTAGGGGCGCGCGCCGGCTACGGCTTCTGGCCGGCGCACGCGGAGGGCGACGACGTCGTCGTCGACAACGGGCCGCGCTTTCCGATGCTGCGGCAGCAGGTGGCGCGCACCGACTCGCGCCCGAACCGCTGCCTCGCGGACTACCTGGCGCCGGCCGGCGACCACCTCGGCGCCTTCACGGTCTGCATCCACGGCGCGGCCGACCTGGCTCGCCGGTACGAGGGCCAGCACGACGACTACCGCGCCATCATCGTGAAGGCGCTGGCCGACCGGCTCGCCGAGGCCGCCGCGGAGTACGTGCACCTGGCGGCCCGCCGGGCGTGGTACGAGCCGGACGCGGACCCCACGCTCGAGGATCTCCACGCGGAACGGTTCCGCGGCATCCGGCCCGCCTTCGGCTACCCAGCCTGCCCCGACCATTCCGAGAAGCAGAAGCTCGTCGACCTGCTCGGCGCCGGGCGCCTCGGGGTCGCGCTCACCGAGTCGTACGCCATGACGCCGGCGGCGAGCGTCAGTGGCCTGTTGTTCGCCCATCCGTCGTCCCGCTACTTCGCGGTCGGGCGCATCGGCCGGGACCAGGCCGAGGACTACGCCGCTCGCAAGGGCGTCCCGCTGGTCGAGGTCGAGCGCTGGGTACGGCCCAACCTCTCGTACGACCCGAGCCCGCGGGCGACGGCCGGCAAGACATAGATCCTCCGCTGGGTAGCTTCCTTGCGCCATCGATGTGAGGATTGGCCATGAATGTTGACGAGCTCGCCACCGAAGCGGTCAACGTGATTGCCCAGCGGCTGCCCGAGCTCACCGATGCGGCCGGGGACGCCCTGGTCGCGGTCATCCGCGACCGGCTGGAGCGCAGCCGATCCGGCACCCGGGCGATGGAGTCCCTGCACCGCAATCCCGGCGGTACGCAGGAGCGGGAGCTAGCCGCCGCGGTCCTGGCCGACGAGCTGATGCGCGACCCGGACTACGCCAAGCGGCTGGCCAGCGTCCTGGGCCGCCCGCAGATCCCGACGCAGCGATCCACCGTGACGGTGGGCGGCGGCAGTGTCGTGCGCGGCGACGTGGCCGGCGGCAACATCGACAAGAGCAAGAGATTCCACATCGGATCGATCCGGTTCGGCGGTGGCGGCATGACCGCGCTGATCGTCGCCGGGCTCCTCGGCCTCGGCGGCGGCGGCGCGGCGATCTATTCGGAGGTAACGCAACCGTCGTACGCCGAGGACTCGCTGAGTGACACGAAGGTGACCATCTCGGGCTCCTCCTTCGACGTGGATGACGTACGTGACGCGGAGGGCCAGGCTACCAACAAGGACAACGTCGCCGATCTCACGGCCGCCAGGACCGGGTTCATCGCCACCGGCGGGGCGGCCGTTGGACCGCTCAACGCCGGTGTCGTGCCCACACCGGGCACGTGCGACTCGGCCATCGACGCGCACGGCAAACGGACCGTCGAGAACGTCCATGCCGGGGACGTGTTCTGTGTCCGCACCAGCAAGGGCGCGGTCGCCGCGGTGACCGTGTCCAAGGCAACCGACGCGGCCGGCACCATCATCTACACCCTCGACTACGCGTACTGGGCGCGCGCGTGACCTCCGTCGCGGCCGGCATCCGCTACGTCGTGAGGCCGGACTGCACGGCGTAGACGACGAGCTGGGCCCGGTCGCGCGCACCCAGCTTGACCATCGCGCGGCTGACGTGGGTCCGTACGGTGGCCGGGCTGACCACCAACTCAGCCGCGATCTCATCGTTCGAGCGACCGGTGGCGACCCAGGCGACGATCTCCCGTTCCCGGTCGGTGAGCCGGCTCAGCTGCGGATGCGGTGCCGGCCGGGTGGGTCCGGCCCCGGCGAGCTGCTGGATCACGCGGCGGGTGACCGAGGGCGACAGCAGCGACTCGCCGGCGGCGACGACCCGTACCGCCCGCACCAGTTCCTCGGGCTCCGCGTCCTTGAGTACGAAGCCACTGGCGCCCGCGCGCAGCGCCTCGAACACGTACTCGTCGAGCTCGAAGGTCGTCAGCATGACCACCCGTACGTCCCGCAGTGCCGGGTCGGCGGTGATCTCCCGCAGCGCCGCCAGCCCGTCGAGCTGCGGCATCCGGATGTCCATCAGGACGACGTCCGGCCGCGTCCGGCGGATGGCGGCCAGCCCTTCCCGGCCGTCGGCGGCCTCGGCCACGAGTTCCAGGTCGTCCTCGGTGTCGAGCAGCGTACGCAGGCCCACGCGGACGAGCGCCTGGTCGTCGACGACGGCGACGCGGATCACCCGGTCCCTCCCGAGCTGCTTGTCGTGGCCGGCAGCCGGGCCGTCACCGCGAACCCGCCGGCGGGACGTGGCCCGGCCTCGACGGCGCCGCCGAGCGCCCGGGCCCGCTCCCGCATCCCCTCGATGCCGTGGCCGCCCGGCGCCGCGACACCGCCCCGGCCCGTGTCGAGGACCTCGATGTGCAGCGTGGTGCCGTCGCGGTGGATCCGTAGCCGCGCGGTCGCGTCGGGACCGCCGTGGCGCAGCACGTTGGTCAGCGACTCCTGCACGATCCGGTACGCCGCGTGGTCGACGGCCGGAGGTACCCCGTCCGGCGCCGCATCGCCCCGGCCCAGGTCCATGGTGACCGGGAGCCCGCTCGACCGGATCCGCTCGGCCAGCCCGGACAGGTCGGCCAGCCCCGGCACCGGGTGGCGGGGGGCTTCCCGCAGGGCGGACTCCGTACGCAGTGCGTCCAGTTCGGCCCGCAGGCCGTCCAGCGCCTCCTTGCTCGTCGCCCGGATCGCCTCCAGCGCTTCCCGGACCCGGGCCGGCTCGCGGTCGAGGACCCGCAACGCCACGCCCGCCTGCATCGCGATCACCGCGAGACCGTGACCGACCACGTCATGGACCTCCTGCGCGAGCTGTAGCCGTTCCTCGGAGACGGCGCGGCGCGCCTGCTCGGCCCGTACGTCCGCGGCCGCATCCCGGCGGATCTTCAGCACGGTGCCGAGTCCCGCCGGAACAACGAGCCAGGCGGCCACCGTGAGGAACTCGGTCCAGCTCCGGTCGCCGGCGAGCACGCCGATGGCGATCGCCACGACGCTCGCCGCGGACAGTACCGCCATGCTCACGACGGTGTGCCGGACCGGGGACCGCACCGCCAGCCCGTAGATGGCAAGGAGCAGCGCGAACAGGATCGGCCCGTATACGTACCCCAGCCCGAGGTAGGTCATCGTCGCCGCACCGGTCAGGGCGAACGCCCAGGTGGGCCGGAACCGCCAGAGCACGAGGGGTAAGCAGGCGGCCGCCACGAGGACGTACGACAAGAGGGGCGCCGACTGGCCCTGGTTGTTGGCGGCCCCCGCGGTCCCGAACAGGCCGAACACGAGCAGCACGGCCGCGAGCACGAGGTCGGGCCAGGTGATACGCCGAGCTGCCATGGTCCGACCTTAGGCCGGCGGCGCCTGCCCCGCCGTCAGCACGGCGACGTACGCGCCGTACGCAGATTCCCGTACTCGCGAAGCCGCTCACCGGCGGACGACGGCGACGGCCCGGCCGGCGAGGGTGGGTTGCATGACCGAACCAATCGTGACCACCCGAGCCCTGACCAAGCGGTACGGCGAGCGGCTGGCCGCCGACCGGGTCGACCTCACCGTCCGGCGCGGCGAGGTGTACGGCTTCCTCGGACCCAACGGCGCCGGCAAGACGACCACGCTGCGCATGCTGCTCGGCCTCGTACGGCCCACCAGCGGCGAGGCCACCGTCCTCGGCCAACCGCCCGGCGCATCGGCGGGGCTGTCCCGCATCGGCGCGCTGATCGAGGGTCCCGGCTTCTATCCGTACCTGACCGGCCGGGACAACCTGCGGGTGCTGGCCCGGTACGCCGGGCTCGACGACATCGCGGTGGAGGCCGCCCTGGAGCTGGTGGACCTGTCCGGCCGCGGCGGCGACCGGTTCCGCTCGTACTCCCTCGGCATGAAGCAGCGGCTCGGGGTGGCGGCGGCGCTGCTCGGCGATCCGGAGCTGCTCATCCTCGACGAGCCCACCAACGGGCTGGACCCCAACGGCATGGCGGACATGCGCGAGCTGATCCGTACGCTGGCCGACCACGGCCAGACGGTCCTGCTGTCGAGCCACCTGCTCGGCGAGGTCGAGCAGATCTGCGACCGGGTCGGCGTCATCGTCGCCGGGCGGTTGCTCGTCGAGAGCACGGTCGCGGACCTGCGCGGCCAGGCCAGCGTGCTGGTACGCGCCGAGCCGCTGGCGACCGCGCGCGAGGTGGCCACCAACCTCATCGGCGCCGAGCGGGTGTCCACAGAGGACGGAGCGCTCCGGCTGTCCATCGACGCCAGCAGTACGGCCGAGCTCAATCGCGCACTCGTCCTGTCCGGCGTCGCGGTGACCGAGGTACGCCCGGTCGAACGGACGCTGGAGGACGCCTTCATCGCGATGACCAAGACCCGAGAGGAGATCCCATCATGATCGCGAGCCTGCGCGCCGAGCTGCTGCGCCTGCGCCGGTGGCCCGTTACCTGGGTGCTGTGCGGCACCTGGTTGGTGCTCAACCTGGCCTTCGGCTACCTGTTCAACTACCTGAGCTATCGCAGCCGGGATGGCAGCGGGTTCGCCGAGAACATCACCGACGCCGCCACGGCCAGGGTCCTGCTGCGCCACCTGATGCCCGACCAGGCTCCGATCACGCTGGTGGCCGGGTTGCCGATGTTCGGCGGCGCGCTGCTGCTGATCCTCGGCGCCATCACGGTAGGCAGCGGGTACGGCTGGGGCACCTGGAAGACCATCTTCACCACCAGGCCACGGCGGCACACCGCGCTCGGCGGCACGATGGCCGCCCTCGGCATCGTCCTCGCCGGGTTGATCGCCGTGACGTTCGTCCTCGACCTGATCGCATCCTTCACCGTCGCCGCCGCGGAGTCACAGCCGACGACGTGGCCCAGCCTGGCCGACTCGGCCCAGGGGTTCGGCGCGGCACTGCTCATCAGCGCCATGTGGATGGCCGCCGGAGTGCTGCTCGGCACGCTGACCCGCGGTCCCGCCCTCGCCGTCGGGCTCGGCCTGGTCTGGTCGCTCGTGGTCGAGAACCTGCTGCGCGGCGTGGCCGGGCTCCTGGGGCCGGTGGCGAACGTGACGGACGTGTTGCCCGGTACGGCGGCCGGCTCACTGGCCGGGGCGGTCGGCGCCCTGACCCAGAGCGATCCGAACGGGACACCCGGTGTCACCGCCGTGATAGGCGGGACGGCGGCGACGATCCTGCTCGGTGCGTACCTGGTGCTGTTCCTGGCCGGGAGCCTGACGCTCACCGCCCGCCGGGACGTCACGACCTGACCGACGGTGCCGTCCGGTGGCGCCGCATTGAGCCACCGGACGGACCGTAGGGCGCGACCTCACGCGTCGAGGGGAGTCGCCATGTCGGTCACCTGCGTCCGGCGGGGGAACTCGCCGGTGCCGGTCGCGCGCCCCGTCAGCAGGTCGACCCGGTACAGCCGGTAGCGACCGTCCACTTTGAGCGTCGCGTACGCCGCGTTGGCCACGCTGGCACCGCGGCGCAGCATTGTTGGTGTACGCCGCGCCGGTGACTCCGGTGGTCGTGGTCGTGGCCGGCGGCGTGGTCAGCGTGGTGTCCATAGCGGCCGTACCCGCCGCGGGCGATCCCGCCGCGGTCGCCGACGCCGTACAGGTTACCGAGGTGCCCCGGTCCGAGTCGTCGTAGCTGACCAGCACCGGGTCCGTACCACCGGACCTGCTCAACGCTAGAGCCCGAGCTGATCGGACTTGGATGTTGCTTTATCGGCCGGCCCGGACGTGGCGGCGGGTGCTGGCCAGCCAGATCCCGCTCGCCATGACTGCGGCGGCGGCCAGTTCGATGACGAGACGCGGACCGCTGACGTCGAGTTTCTCGTGGAAGGCCGTCACGGCGATCAGCACGCTCGTGACCGGGTCGACCATGGTGATGGCGGTCAACGGTGCGGCGATCCGGCCGCTCTGGAACGCGTTCTGGTTCAGCAGCAGGCCGGTAAGGCCGAGCACGGCGAGCACGTAGAGATGCCAGCCGGTGAGCACGGAGAGCGGGTCCTGCGCCAGCTTGGTGGTGACCGGTTTGAGCTGGGCCGCGGTGTTGGAGTAGAACAAACCGGTGGCGACCCCGAGCAATGCGCCCCGCGCCGCGTTGGTCGCCCTTGTCGCCAGCGCAAGGCAGATCGCAACGGCCGTGCCGGATCCGAGCGCGACACCGAGCCAGGCCCGGGCGGACGGATCCGACACGCCCTGGCGCGGTTGCGCCGCCACCAGGAACGTGGCCAGGCCGATCACACCGATAGCTCCGGCCACGAGGTCGCGTGGGTGTGCCCGCGACCGGTTGATGGCCGCCTCCAACGGAATCGCCAGGAACAGACCGCTGGCCAGCACCGGCTGGACCAGGGCGAGCGGGCCGACGCGCAGCGCGAGTGCTTGCAGGCCGGTACCGGCGGTGTCGAGCGGCCAACTCAGCAGCCACATCGGCCGGCGCAGCAGCCGTACGAGCAACCGCGGGTCGAGCGACGTGGTGCGCTTCTCCTGCTTGGCGGCCCGCTGCTGCACCGCGGAGCTCAATCCGAACAGAACGGCTGAGCCGAGTGCCAGCAGCAGGGCCGCGGCGTTCACCGGCGGGCCCAGCAGCCGTGTTCGCTCAGCGGTCCGACCCGCAGCCCGTGCTGCGCGCAGTGGTCGAGCAGCCGCGGCAGCGCCGCCAGGGTCGACCGCCAGCCGAACGCGCCGGCGGAGTCGGCGTCGTGCAGCAGAACGGTGGCGCCGCCGGAGAGCCCGGTGGTGACGCTGGCCAGTACCGACCGCGGAGTCGCCGACCGGCTCCAGTCCTTGCCCCAGCAGGTCCACAGCACCGGGGTGAGGTTCAGCCGGCGGGCTGCCAGCAGGGACGACGTGCTGAACACGCCGTACGGGGGACGAAAGAACCGCGGTACCAGCCCGGTCGTGTCCGCGACCAGCGCACGCGCCCGAGCCAGGTCGTCGTATGTGCCGGACGGGCTGCGCAGCAGCAGGTTGCGGTGCGCCCACCCGTGCACGGCCACCTCGTGGCCGGCGGCGACGAGGTCCCGGCCGAGGCCGGGCGCCCGGGCGAGCACCGACCCGAGCAGGAAGAAGGTCGCCCGTACGCCCCGGCCGGCCAGCACGTCGACGAACCGTGGCGTCGAGGCAGGGCTCGGACCGTCGTCGAAGGTGAGCGCCACCCGGTCGGGCTCACCGACTCCGGACAGGCGCGGGAGGAGCCGGGTCCGCACGCGCGGCAGCGCCGTCAGCGCCGGCACCCCGTACGCCGCGGCCGCAACGCCCAGGGCAGCCACCACAGTGGTAGTACCGCCGTGGTCGGTCCCGGGGCGCCTGCCGGCCGTCGCCGCGCCGATCATCCGGTCCGATCGGCGGTCGACGGCGGCTGCACACCCTTGGCGGCGTCGGCGATCACCGTTGCCGGATCCGCTTCGAACAGCGCCAGGCCGGCCTCGCGCTGCTCCTGGCCACGCGTACCCTCGATGAGCTCGACCAGGGTCGGGCCGAGCGCATCGGGCCGGCGTACCCAGGTGGACACCCCGGCCTCGTCCATCGTCGCGGCGTTCACCGTGCCGTGTCCGGTAATCGGGCGGTACGTGAGCACCGGAAGTCCACACGCCATGGCCTCCAGGGCAGTCAGCCCGCCGGCGTTCTCGACGAGCACGTCGGCGGCGTGCATCAGGGCCGGCATGTCGTCCACCCAGCCGAGCACGCGGCCGATGCGCCGCCGCTGGAGCCGGCGGTACAGCGCCTTGTTGCCGGCACAGACCACCACCGGGACGGCCACGCCCGTACCGGCGATCTCGGCCGCCGTCGCCACCACCTCACCCACGCCCCACGAGCCGGCCACCAGCAGGACGAGGCGCCCGGGCGGAAGCCCGAGGCGTTCCCGGGCCCGGCGCTTGACCTCCGGCGAGCCGGGCCGGAACCGGGCGGACACCGCCCGGCCGGCCACCCGGACGTCCGCCGCCTTCAGCGCACAGGCCTGCGCGCGGCTCACCTCGTGGCCGGCGCAGTACGTATCCACGCCGGGCGCGACCCAGATCGGGTTGACCCCGAAGTCGGTGAAGTAGGTGATCGCGGGCACGGTGAGCTCGCCGTCCCGGCGCAGCGGCCCGAGCAGCTGGGTGGCGAGCGGGAACGTCGACACGACTGCGCGGGTGTCCGGCGGCAGCGCCTGGAGCAGCTTCCGCCGGCCCTTGCGGCTCAGCGCTCGCGCGCTGGGGCTGGCACCGCGGAACGCGAGGGCGATCCGGAAGAGCATGCCGTAGACCCACGGCATCCGGTTCAGCACCACCCGGTACGCCCGGCAGAACAGCCGTCCGAACGACAGAATGTCGAGCACGTCCAGGCAGTCCACCTGGAAGCCGCGCTCCCCCAGCCGGCGCGCCAGCTCGCGGCTCGCCCCGTCATGACCCGCGCCGACACCGGCCGAGACCACCACGATGCGGCCCTGCTTGGCGTCCGTTCCCGGCTCGCTCCGGAACCGCTGTGCCGGTTGCGGGTGGGGCGCTTGGGGCTGGGGCGGTGGAGCTGGCCGGTCCGGTGCGGGTGCCGGTGCCGCACGTACGCGGCACTCGTCGTGCACGATCTCCGGCATCCCGTGCCGCGGCCGCCAGTGGAGGTCACGGCGGATCTTCGCGACCGACGCGACGACCCGCGGTGGATCGCCCGCCCGGGGCGGCTGGACGTCGTCCGCGAAGTCGCTGCCGGTCTCCCGCCGGATCAGGTCGAGGACCTCCGTGACCGAGTACCCGACGCCGCTGCCGACGTTGTAGACTGCGCCGCCAGCACCGGCCTCCAGCGCCTCGACCGCGGCGGCGTGGGCGGACGCGACGTCCAGCACGTGTACGTAGTCCCGCACGCAGGACCCGTCCGGGGTGGGATGGTCCCGACCGAACACGACCGGGGAGCTGCCCTGGGCGACCGCCTCCACCGCGCACGGCAGCAGGCCGTCTGCGCGCCGTGCCAAGCCGGGCACCGCCACGCCCGCAACGTTGAAGTAGCGCAGTATCACGTGCCGCAGGCCGTACGCTCGAGCCGAGTCCGCCACGATCCACTCGCAGGCCAGCTTCGTGGCCCCGTACGGGGTGGTCGGGCACGGTACGGCGTCCTCGTCGATCAGCTCCGCTTCGTGCGCCCCGTAGACCGCCGCGCTCGACGAGAGCACCGCCTGCCGCACGCCGACCTGGGCCATCGCCTCCAGCACGGCGACGGTCCCGCCGACGTTCTGCCGGTAGTACGTCAGCGGCTGGGCCATCGACTCCGCGACCGACTTGCGGCCGGCCAGGTGGATGACCCCGGTGACCGTGTGCTCGACCAGCGCCTGGCCCACCGCACCGGCGTCGGTGACCGACGCGCGGACCAGCGGCACCCCCGCGGGTACGGCTGCCCGGTCCCCGGTGGACAGATCGTCCAGCACGACCACCCGGCGGCCGGCGTCCAGCAGCGCTCGTACGACAGCACCACCGACATAGCCGGCTCCACCTGTCACCAACCACGCCACGGGAGTGGCCTTTACCCCATATGTACGGCTTAAACCGTACGCTGGGAATGTCGCCCGGCCGACGGACCCGACCCACTGGACGCGCTGTCTTGTGGTGTCCAGGGCTGCGCGGCGGGAGTCGGCGCCCTGTTGGCCGAGCCCACAGCGCCGACCGGCCGAGCCAGGCAGTGGGAATGGCCGAGCACCCTTCCGACCGGGACCCGCCGGGCGTCAGACGGTAACGGCGGTGATCGCGCCCGGCTTGCCGGTCGACCGGACGGACAGCCTGATGAGCTGCGCGTTGCCCCGATCCAGATCGATAATTGTGCATTGGGCACCGGTGCCGGTGGGCCCCCAGTCGTTGCGGTAGTGCGTCGGCGGAATCAGTTTGAACACCGTATCGACAACCTGCGCGTTCGACAGGTCGGTGGCGCGGTTCCGGTAGCCGTCCTGCCAGGCCCGGACAAACTCGTCGCAGTAGTCGCCGGCGCCCGACGGGTACCCCGTGCCCTCGGACCGCGAGGTGGGAGCGGCCGTGGGGGTCGAGCTCGTGGGCCCGCTCGTCGGTGTTGGCGCATTGGCGGTCGGTGACGTATCGACCGACACTGCGGCGGTGTCGTCCGTTCCACAGACGCGTACCGCCCGGCAGATGGGCGGTCCCCAGACCGGTGAGCTGAGCAGCCCGAAGGCGGCGACGACGATCGTCGCGACCGTGGCGAACGCCTTGCCGCGGTGCGAACTCTGTTCCCGTTCACCGGAGTCTCGGCCGCCGCCGTACACCGTCATGACGGCAGCATCGACCCCCGGACGGATCCGACGCAATCGGCTAGAAGACATTGGCGAATACCGTGGCTGCTGATCCGGCCGATCCCGGCGCCGAGGAGGACAGGGCCCGGGCCGCCAGGGAAGGAGCCGGACCGCGAGCACCGCCCGATGGTCGCTGCCGGGAAGATCCATGACCTCGGACGACGTCGCACAAGCAGGGGACGGCGCTGGCCGCGCACCCATCGGTCGAGCTGGTTGGGGTGTGGGGCCGGAGTCCGGCAAGGGCTCGGGAGGTGGCGGCACCGCTCGGCACCCAGGCGTATTCCGTAGCACACCGACCGGCACCGCGACCGCGAGGGCCAAAGCCGCGGCGCGAGAAGGTCCGCCCGACCGCACAGGTGGGTGTGGTCGGTCTGCCGTGTACATCGGGATGGATCTTCCCTATGCTGCGCCTCGAAGGGGGACGCCAATGGCCGAGGCGATGTCGTTGAGCGGGAGTCTCATGTGGACCCGCGACGTGCTGGTGCAGTGGCGTGCCTGGACCCGCCGGCACTGGCGCATGACGCTCGCGCTGAGCGCGTTGGCGTTCGTCGTGGGCTGGGTGTGGAACACCTACCTGATGGCCGTGAATCTCGACGGTAGCCAGGTGGGGCCCGGCGCCGAGACAGCGGCGACGGCGGACGGACACACCGGCAACGGCCTGTTCTGGTTGTTGCTGTTCAGCCTCGCCGGCGGCCTGGTCACGTACGCCTGGTCGCGGGGGTGGCGCAACTTCCGGGCGGACATGCTGGCGTTGCCGCGGCGGTTCGGCGAAGCCATGGCGAGCGGCCGTTCCCTCGCCCTCGCCATGCTGCTGTGGGGCGCGGCGGTCAGCCTGGTGATCTCCACGATCATCTCCTCCGCGGTCTCGCTCGCGCTCGGCCTGGTGTTGGTCGCACTCGCCACCACTCCGGTCGGGGTCATCCTGAACTTCGCGCTGGTCCGCGCCTGGCGCGGTCTGTGCGGCATCATCACCCCGGCCGCGGGTCCGCGACTGGCGGTCATGGTGAGCCCGGTGCTCGTCATGGTCGGTGAAGCCGTGGGCCTGTTCGCGGACTGGGCCATCGGTGCCTGGCTGGTCGAGCTGGTCCTCGGGGTGGCCTGCGCGGTCGTGTCCGTGCTGCTCGTCCGTGGCGCGCCGCCACCTCGTGCGGCCGTCCTGCTACTGGCGAGCTGTGTACTGATCGGCTGGCAGGTCGTACGGGTCCGCTGGGCGTACGCCGACGATGGCGGCTGGGGTGAGTGCGTGACGTCCGACGGAGAGCCCTGCTCGGACCTGGGCCTGGGCGGCATCTTCGCCTGGCTGGGCTCGCCCGGTGCCGGGCATGTCGTGGCGCGTGGATCGATCGGCGGACTGGCCGCGGCCATCGGTGCGGCGCTGGGACTCGGTGTCGGTGGCGCCGCCGCCAGCCTCGCGGTCGCCGCGGCACAGGCCGGGGCCGCCGGACAGGCGCCCGGCCCGCGTTCAGCCGGTGACAGCCAGCAGTGGCCGGCCGGCCCTGACCAGCCGCAGCAGTCCGGCTATGACCAGCTGCGGCAGTCCGGCCCGCCGCCCCTGCACACCGCACCCGGATCGGGCCAGGCCGGCGCGGCACCGCAACCGATCCAGTTCGAACTCGGCCGGGACGGCACCGTCAACCAGGATGCGCTACCGCCACCCCAGTCGACCGTGGAGCCACCATGGACCGTGCCCAGCCAGCACCAGCCGGACCTGTCGAGCATCAACGACCTCCTGCCCGAACCGCCCGACCGCGACGACGACGAGAACGAGGGGCCGGCGCCACATCGCCCGTGACTGCGGCCGGCCGCTACCGGTGGCCGTTCCGTCTCGTGGTTGCGCTGCTGGCCGGCGGCTCGATCGCGGCACTCCTCGCCGACCTCTACGGCATCGCGCCGATGCACCTGGTCTTCTGGCTTGCCTCGGTACCGTCGATGGCTCTGCTCGCCGTACTGGCCGGCCTGCCGCGGGTGGATCTCGAGCTGCGGGAGCGGATCCGGGTCGGCGCCATCGCCGGCGCGGTGGGCACGCTCGGCTACGACCTCATCCGGGTGCCCGTCGCGCTGGCCGGCCAGCGCGTCTTCGCACCGATCGAGTCCTACGGCATCCTGATCGCCGACGCCTCGGCCTCGTCCGGCTTTACGTCCACCCTCGGCTGGCTCTACCACCTCTCCAACGGCGTCACATTCGGCATCGCGTACGCGGCGATCGCGGCTCGGCGAGCATGGCCGTGGGGCGTGGTGTGGGCACTCGTCCTGGAATCCGTAGCCCTGTTCAGCCCGTTCGGCGCCCGGTACGGGATCAGCGGTCAGACGATTCCCATCGCCGTCGCGTACGGTGCCCACGTCTGCTACGGATTTCCGCTCGGTCGGCTGGCGCAGCACCTGGACCGGACCGCCGCAACGCTACGCCAACTGGGCCGGCACAGCGTCGCCCTGCTGCTCGTCGCGGCGACGGCGCTCATCGTCGGCTGGCACCGACCGTGGTCACGGTCCCCGGTCGAACGAGAGGCGGCGCGCCTGTCGGCAGCCGGCCCACCCGCCGCGATCGTGCTACGGGACCAGTTCCACCCACAGTGGCTGCGTACCAGCGCGGGCGGCTGCGTCGTCGTGGACAACCGCTCCGGCACCCGATACGAGACCCCGTACGGCCAGGTGCCGCCAAGCGGGCGCGGCAAGCTGTGCTTCGAACGGCCCGGGGCCTACCGGGTCCGGCTCGGCGCCCGCCCGTACTCCGGTGGCTTCGTCTACGTCGACGCGATCCGGGGGTGAACTCCGTGGCGCCGGATCGGCCACCCGTCATGTCCGTGCGGTGAGGAGCACCCCGGACGGTGCCGTCATCTCAATCGTGTCGATGCTTGCCACCGTCGCGAGGCGGTACGCGGTGGTCCCGCTGCCGCTGGCGACCTCGCAGGCGCCGATCGGGTACCGCCGCCCGTCCTGGTTGATCAACACCACCCGGTAGGACCCGTCGACCGGGGCCGCCGAGATCGTGACCAGCAGCCAGGATGGGTTGCCCTCGTACATGAAGACCGTACCGGCGGAATCCCCGGCCACCGTGGTGAGCCGGGCCGCCTTCAGGTACCGGCCATCGGCCAGCTCCTGCGTCTGCCGGGTCCGCGCGGCGAGGGAGCGATCCGCCGCCGTGCGCCACCAGACCGCGCCCGCGCCGAGCGCGACGGCCACGACCAGAGCGAACGCCGCGGCAAGCGCGCGCCCGGGCCGCCGGATCCGGGGATACCGCGGCTTTGCCGCCACGCTGGGCGACGGGGCGGCCTCGACGGCGATCCGGGCCAGGGCGGCGCTCTCGAAGCCGGCCGGCGGCTCGACCGGCGGCGCGAGCTGGAGCAGGCCGTCGGCCACCCGGGCCAGCTCGGCCAGCTCGGCCCGGCAGGATGGACACCCGGCGACGTGACGCAGTACGTCGGCCCGCTGCTCGCCGGCGATTGCGCCGACCGCCAGCTCGGCGAGCAGCTCTGTGGCCTGCGCGCATCCGTACCGGTCGTCATCCATCGTGCACCTCGAGTTTGTCGCGCAGTCGGGCCAGGCCCAGCCGGATCCGGGTCTTCGCGGTGCCGATGGGTACGCCCTCCCGGGCCCCGATCTCCTTCGCAGTCAAGCCGTAGAACGTCGCCATCACCACTGCCGCCGCCTGGTCCCGCGGCAGGGTACGCAGCGCCGTGCGGACCCGATCGGCGTCCGCGGTACGCTCCTGCCCGCCGTCGTCGGCGCTGCGCGTGTCCAGCATCGCGAGCAGCAGTTCCGGTTCGTACGGCTGGTCCCGCCGCATACGCACCGCATCGATCGCTGCGTTTCTGGTGATGCTGAGCAGCCAGGTCGCCACGCCACCGCGGCGCGGGTCGTAACCGCCGGCGAACCGCCACGCCCGCAGGAACGCGTCCTGTGCCACGTCCTCCGCGGTCGCGGGCACTCCGACGATGGTGAGCGCAAGACCGTACACCCGCGCCTGATACCGGCGGACCAGTGTCGTGGCCGCCTGCGCGTCGCCCGCCGCCATGCCGGCGAGGAGCGCCTCGTCGGTCACCCCCACATCCGGTACTACGCGATCCGGCCGCGGATGGTTTTCCCGGTCGAGCGGAAATCCCGCTGGCCGGGTCGGCCGGTAGAACCGGCATGAGGAAAACCGTCAAGACCTGGAGGTACGTCGCCGGCGCCGCCGTCGGGCTGGCGCTGGCGCTGGGGCTCACCGCGTGCGGTGGTGGGCAGTCCGGCGGTTCGAGCGGGGCGATGTCGGTGTCGGTGTCGGAACCGACGGCGGGCTCGACCGTCGCGCTGCCGTTCAGCGTCAGGGTCGACAGCAGCGTCCCGCTCGGAGCGACCAGCACCGGACGCCACCACGTACACATCTGGTTCGATGGCAACGCCGACAACTACCAGGTGGTGGAGTCGGACACGACACAGATAACGGACCTGGCCGCCGGCCAGCACACCATGCACGTCTCGCTGCGCAACGCCAACCACTCGGCGGCCGGTGCCGAGACCGAGGTCTCGATCACCGTCACCGGCGGGGCCGGCCCGAACCCCACCGGAAGCGCCGCGCCGCCGGACTACGGCTACTGACCGATGACCGCCACCCGATCGGCCACGCCGGTGGTCGAGCGCTACTCGCGTGCCGTCCGCTGGTTCCATGCCGCCACGTACGTCACGGTGCTGGTACTCCTCGGCACCGGGTGGTGGCTGCTGACCGGCCATGAGGGACGACCGAGCCCGGCAGCACGGCTCACCGGTGTGAGCGACGTGGCGCTCCATACCTACGTCGGCTGGGCGCTGACCGTCATCGCCGCGCTGGGCGTCACGTTCGGCGCCCGCGCGGCGGCGACGTTCCTGCGCGAGTCGGTGCGCTACGACCGCGGCGACCTGCGCTGGTTCGTACGCTGGCCGGCCGCGCTGGCGACGGGGCGCTTCACCCGCCACGAGGGCCACTTCGACCCCGGGCAACGGATCGCCAACCTGGCTCTGGTCGGCCTGCTGGCTACGCTGGTCGGTACGGGAACCGGGCTTGCGGTCGTTGCCGGGGGCGCCAGCTACGTATGGCTGCTACGCCTGCACACGTGGGCCACCTACGTGATCACACCGGTTCTGCTCGGACACATCCTGATCGCGGCCGGCGTACTGCCCGGCTACCGCGGGGTCGCGCAGGCGATGCACCTCGGTGGCCGGCTCCGCGTCGCCGTCGCCCAGCGCGTCTGGCCCGGTTGGCTCGAGCGCCACGCCAGCCGGGTCACCGCCGCAGCTGGATCGGTCTCCGAGCCCACCGGAGGCACACCGCACGGCTAGTCGATCGGGCCGTCGCCCGCTGCCCCCTATCCCCCGGCCATCGCGCCGAGGATGATGAACGGCTCCTCGCCGTTGATCACCCGGTGGGGCAACGCGGTGTCCGGCGACTCGTTGGACAGGTCCTCCTCGCAGGCGTAGAAACGCACGAACGCGCGGCGCTCCCCGCTGTGGCGGTCGCGGATGGTGCCGAGCAGCATGGGGTACCGGGCTTCGAGGGCGTCCAGTACCAGGCGCTGCGTGACCGCGCCGTCCGTCCCGAGGTCGGGCACCTCAACGCGCACCTCGCCGGTGACGTGGGCCAGGCCCTTGAGGTGGGCCGGGAGGACGACCCGGATCACGCCAGCACCTGGACTTCCACGGAGAGCACGGCCGGCAGGTCCCGTACGATCGGCGCCCAGGTGTCGCCGTTGTCGGCTGAGCGGTAGACCTGGCCGCCCGAGGTGCCGAAGTAGATCCCGCACGGGTCGAGGGTGTCGACCGCCATAGCGTCCCGGTAGACGTTGACGTAGCAGTCCGACTGCGGCAGGCCGTTGGTCAGCGGCTCCCACTCGTCGCCGCCGGTGCGACTGCGGTAGACGCGGAGCTTGCCCTCCGGCGGGAAGTGCTCGGAGTCACTCTTGATGGGCACGACGTAAATGGTCTCCGGCTCGTGGGCGTGTACGGCGATCGGGAAGCCGAAGTCGGAGGGCAGCTCGCCGCTGATCTCACGCCAGTGCCCGCCGGCGTCGTCGCTGCGCATGACGTCCCAGTGCTTCTGCATGAACAGGGTGTCCGGACGCGCCGGGTGCTGCGCGATGCGGTGCACGCAGTGGCCGACCTCGGCGTCGTCGTCCGGAATCTCGCCCGAGCGCAGGCCCTTGTTGATGGGCAGCCAGGTGGCGCCGGCGTCGTCGCTGCGGAACGCGCCCGCGGCCGAGATGGCGACAAAGATCCGGTCCTTGTGCACCGGGTCGAGGATGATCGTGTGCAGGCACATGCCACCGGCGCCCGGCTGCCAGGTCGGTCCGGTCGGATGCTGGCGGAGAGCGGTGAGCTCCGTCCACTTGAGACCGCCGTCGCGCGAGATGTAGAGCGCCGCGTCCTCGGCCCCCGCGTACACCGTGTCCGGGTCGTCCCGGGACGGCTCGATGTGCCAGATCCGCTTGAACTCCCACGGCCGCGGGGTGCCGTCGTACCAGAGGTGGTCGCCGACCTCACCCGCGTACGTGAAGTCGTTGCCGACCGTCGTCCAGCTCCGGCCGCCGTCGTCCGAGCGCTGCATGACCTGCCCGAACCAGCCGCTGGACCGCGAGGCGTAGAGCCGGTTCGGGTCGGCCGGCGACCCGGCGAGGTGGTAGATCTCCCATCCGCCGAAGTGCGGCCCGTCGACCCGCCAGTCACTGCGCTTACCGTCCGATGTCAGCGTGAACGCACCCTTGCGCGTGCCGACGAGTACCCGTACCCCGCTCATGCCCTCATCCTTCCAGTTCGTTCGGTGACGTGCCTGGGTTGACCGTCCGCCGGAGCGGACCTCGCCGACCCGACCGGCGCGGTCGGGCCAACCACAGTTCTACCCCGCAAGTACGACGAACAGGCGCGGCTGCTTTCGACAGCGAACGCGCCACAAAGGCGGCGCGCCCGGATCCAGCGATCAACCGTCGACAAAGAGTAATCACACCAATGCTGTTAGCAAAGTATCGCGGTGGCGTCGCGTACCGGGTCGGTGACTGCCCGACCAACCGCGGCGGTAGCCGTATGTTGAGCGTCATGGCAAGACTCATCTACTCGGCGATCGCGTCCTTGGACGGCTACGTGGCGGACGAGAACGGTAACTTCGACTGGTCCGCCCCCGACGAACAGGTCCACGCGTTCGTCAACGACCTCGAGCGGGAGATCGGGACCTACCTGTACGGGAGGCGGCTCTACCAGGTCATGGTCGCCTGGGAGACCATGGACACCACCGACCAGCCGCCCGTCGTGGCCGACTTCACCGGCATCTGGCAGGCCGCCGACAAGGTGGTCTTCTCGGGTACCCTCGATGCGGTGTCCAGCGCCCGGACCCGGATCGAGCGCACATTCGACCCCGACACGGTCCGGCGGTGGAAGGCGTCGGCGCAGCGCGACCTCAGCGTGGGCGGACCGGAGCTGGCCGCGGCGGCACTGCGGGCGGGACTGGTCGACGAGCTGCACCTGTTCCTCAACCCGGTCGTGGTCGGCGGCGGCACCCCGGCCCTGCCCGACCACGTACGGCTCTCGCTCGAGCTGTTGGACGAGCACCGCTTCGACAACGGGGTGGTCCACCTCCATTACTGT
This sequence comes from Micromonosporaceae bacterium, assembly GCA_016880465.1. GTDB lineage: Bacteria > Actinomycetota > Actinomycetes > Mycobacteriales > Micromonosporaceae > EFPC-2. The sequence goes on along the minus strand of JAEHDK010000003.1, from coordinate 15,957 downwards.
CTACAGTAGACAAACGCGTAGCAGGTACCCGCCGGGTCGGCCGCCCAATTAGTCCGCTATTATCTCATTTATGGGTACGGGCTGGGCGAGCAAGACGGCGCGGGCACTGCTGGTCCTGGGATCGTTGGCGGCTGTGGTCGGGCTGGCTGCCTGTACGACCGGGCCGCGCGATCCGGTGACCGCACCGGTCAACCCGCGGCAGTCGGCGACCACGGGACCAGCTGCGGCTCCGTCGCCGGTCGGCTCGACGGCAGCCGGGTCCGCCAGCCAGCTCCCACGGCCGGACCACGTGCTGGTCGCAGTCTTTGAGAACAAGTCGTTCGCGGACATCGTCGGTAACCCGAAGGCGCCGTACCTCAACGGGCTACTTGGCCGTGCGGCCGTGTTCACCAACGCCCATGCGGTCGCGCACCCGAGCCAGCCCAACTACCTCGCACTGTTCTCCGGTTCCACCCACGGCGTCACCGACGACCACTGCCCCGTCCGGCTGTCTGGTCGGCAGAATCTCGGCCGGCAGCTGCTCGACGCGGGGCGTACCTTCACCGGATACTCCGAAGACATGCCGGGCGGGGGGTACACCGGCTGCTCCCGCGCCGGCTACGCCCGCAAGCACAACCCGTGGGTCGACTTCGACAACGTGCCGGCCAGCGCCAACCAGCCGTACACCGCCTTCCCAGCCGACTACGGGAGGCTGCCGACCGTGTCGTTCGTGGTCCCGAACCTGTGCAACGACATGCACGACTGTGGTATCGCCGCAGGTGACCGGTGGGCGAAGTCGCACCTCGACAGCTACCTTCGCTGGGCCGACACGCACAACAGCCTGCTCGTCATCACGTTCGACGAGAACGACAACAGCGCCGGCAACCAGATTCTCACCCTGTTCGCCGGCCCGATGGTACGACCGGGTCGCTACGACGAGGCCGTGACCCACTACACCGTCCTGCGCACCATCGAGGACTTGTACGGCCTCCCGCCGGTCGGCGAGGCAAGCCGCGCCGCGCCGGTAGCCGACGCCTGGCGCTGACCGGCGGGTGAAGCTCCGCCCCGCGCTACTCAGTACCGGACGTAGCCATGCTCGTTCAGGCCCACCCGTCGCTGGTTGACCGCGTACGCGTAGGCCAACTGCCCGCCGTAGTTGGGGTGCAGCGTGCCAGCACAGCCGACCGGGTACGCCGTGCACTCGGCCAGTTGGTTGATGTACTCGCCGTTGGAGCCGGCACACGCCTCGTGACCGTCGAACCAGGCCTCGACCTCGCGTACCGCGACCACGATGCCTTCCGCGTCTCCGGCTCGCTGGATGACGCCGTTGAGCCGGGCGGCGAGCCGGCGGATCATCCGCTTCTCGTTGTGCTGGAAACCGTCGCCGACACCAGGGAAGCCGCTGCGGAAGACAATGGAACAGTTGGCCGTCTCCGGCGGCATGATGAGCTTCGGGTACCCGGCCACGACGATGTCCGCGCCGGGTGCCCGGTTGCGGATGTCCCGGTAGGTCGCGCGCAACGTGCTGTCCATCGCGTCGATGCGCGCGTTGAGGATAGGCTCGTCGGCGGTGCAGTCCTCCTGCCAGCACTTGGTCGCCTCCGGCCCGAAGTCCACATCGTTGCCGCCGATGGTCAGCGTGATCAGGACCGCGCCCGGGTTCTGCGGCACCGACGACAGCTGCCCACCGCGCAGGTCGGGCGTCTTCGCCCCGGCACACGCCAGATGCACAGGCGTAGGCTCCCAGCCGGTCTTGGTGAGATAAGGCCACGCCACCGACGACCGTTTGCAGCTTCCGCCGGTGTACGAGCCGACCGTACCCAGCGTGCCCAGCCCCGAGGAGTACGAGTCGCCGAGCGCGTAGAACGCCTCATAGTACGGCACGCCGGTGGTCCGGATGTCGACCGACGCGGAGGCCGGCCCGGTCAGCAGACCGTTGGTCGGTACCACCCGGAACCGGTACCAGTGGCCGGCCTGAAGGACACCCGGGTTGAACGAGGTGCCCGGCACCGGCCACGGCAGCCGGGTCCACGACAGAGTGTGCACGCCAAGGTCCATCTGCTCGATGAAGTAACCGGTGGCGTGGTCGACCGCGGTCCACAGCAACTGGGCCATGTGCACGTCGCTGCTCGGTGCGCCGTACAGTAGCGGCCGGTCGGTCGGCCGGACCCCACCGACCGTGGCCCGGCCCGCCGCACCGGCTACCCCGGCCATCAGCCCCTTGACCGGCACCACCCGGAACTCCACGATCCAGCCGGCCAGCAACAACTGGGCCGTCCAGCTGTTGCCGGGCACCGGGTACGGCAGCCGGGTAAAACTCGTCTCCCCGATCGACACGAGCTTCTGCTCGATGAAGTATGCGTTGGCACCGGGAATGGTCGGCCAGCTGAGCCGGACCGCGCGGTCCAGGCTGGTCAGCGTGGTGGCACCGGCGGCGACGCCCCATGCCACCGAGCTCGGGATGGTGCCGTACGGCGCGCCGATGCCCAACCCGGCGAGCGCGTCGGCGAACTTGGCGGCGATCCGCACCTCTCCGGTGGAGTTGGGGTGCGTGCCGTCCCAGGTGTGCACCTTCGGGTCCCAACCCGCATCCGTGCTCGCGGTCACCACTGGCGATGTAGCGGTCGAACGCTGGCTGGCGAGCTGGTTGTACCGGTCGTTGAGCTCTGCGGTTGCCGCGCCGTTCACCACCGTGCCGGCCCAGAGGTCGTACCGGCTGAGCACGTGCCCGATGACGATCCGTACCGAGGGGTTGGCCGCCCGGGCGTTCGAGATGAACTCGTCCATCCACCCGCTGACCTCCGCCGGTGTCGCACCCCACCAGACCAGGTCGTTGATGCCGAGCAGGACGAGCACGACCTGGGCCGCCGAACTGCTCACCGCGGAGGCGATGATGTCCTTCTCGTAGACCAGCGGCCGGCCCCACTCTGCGTGATGCTGCTTGTCGAAGTTGCCGTCCGCGTACGCCTGCGAGCCCTGCTCTCCCTCGATGTTGTCGAACAGGTACGTCCGGTCACCGACGAAGTCGACCCCACCCGGAGCGCTCACCTGCAGGCGCTTCCACAGCCGGTACCGCCACGTGTAGTCGCCGGCCGAACCCTGCGTGATCGAGTCGCCGACGATGAGCACGCGGGTCGGTGTCGCCGCGGACGCGGGCACCGCCACCAGCACGGTTGCGCCCAGTGCTGCGGCAACCAGCACAGCAAGCGTGGACGTCCGACGGAACAACGGTTTCACGGTCGCCTCCGGGGCGCGGCGCTACAGTGCGGCCGACTCTACGGATAGGCGAGCTTCGCTGTCCATCCATTCAGATGCACTGAACTCGGGGAAAACCGGTTCCCGTCATATGGGCACGAGCCGCAAGCGCGGCTGCGCCGCGGACACGCCGATCAGCTTTGGTGAGCGGGTAGTCCTGCCCGCTGCCGGGCTGCCCTGGTTCCTGACCCTCTTCGGCCGGGACACGCTAATCACCGCGTACCAGACAGTGGCCTTCGGGCCGCTGCTGGCGCGCAGGGCACTGCTGGCGATCGCCGCATACCAGGGGGCCACACAGCCGACGATCTGGTCCTGGCGCAGCGGCTGCGGGCCGAAGCCGACGAGCTGCGCGTACGGTTCAACCGCGACTTCTGGATCGACGAACGAGGCGGCTATTACGCGGTCGGACTGGACGGGGAAATGCGCCGGATCGACTCGATGACGTCCAACTTGGGCCAGCTACTGTGGAGCGGGATCGTCCCGCGCAACCGGGTCACCACCGTGGTACGCCAGCTGATGTCCGACCATCCTTTCTCCGGCTGGGGGTACGCACAACGTCCACATTAGACCCGGGCGACAACCCGATCGGCTACCACATGAGTACCGCGTGGCACACGGCCGCATCGCGCTCCACCCCCGCCCACCGCCGGCATCAGTTCGCGGTCGACCCGACCCGCTATGGCGACACTCCGCGCTTGCGCTCGACTTGTGAGGCGCGCTGCTTGCCCCGCAACGGCGCCGTCACGTGTTCTTCATGGTCGGCGCTGTGCGGCACGTGCTCAGGCGCCTTGGACGCACCGAGCGTCACCTGTGCCTCGCTCGGCGCTTCACCCTCACTCCGGGCGTCCCGGCCGCGCCGACGGCGCTGCTGGTTGTCGCCCTCCATTTGCTTGCCGGACATGAGTCATCCGTACCCGCCCGCATGCGGTCCGAACCGGGATTAGTCCGATCCTTACACGGCGTGCCGGTCGTGATCCACAGGCACGCCCGTGGAGGCAGGGGGAGGGTTCGTCGCGGCGACTTCACCAGCCGACCGGCAGCCGAGGCGAACACGACGCCCGCAGCCCAGCGACCCGGTAAGCCGGCGAGCCGTACGGAGGTCGGGCCACAGCACCCTGTCCGGTTTCAGCGGATGGGTTTCTGCGGCCCGCCCTCCGTGCCGTTACCAGCCGCGGAGCCTGAGTACCACGCCCGCGTGGTCTGATGGCCAGAGCCCGGTCGCCGGGTCCCGGTCGCTTATCTCGTCACCGGTAACCTGGCCCTTGTCCACGTCGGCGACCTGACCCCCGGCCGGACGAGCAAAGATCATGTCGATCCGGTGGTCGAAGCCGTCGGCGGTCGCGTCATTGACCAGTTCTGACAGCCCGGAGGTCCAGCCCTCCTCGGCTGGCGCAAATTGCAGCCATTGGTCGGTGAAGCCATGGCCAACGATGAAGTTGTACGGCGCGGAATGAGGCGTGGAGTCGAATGGGGGTTTGCCGTTGTTGTTCAACGGGTCAGAGTTGCAGTCGCACGCGATGGTGACGGACCTGGACGTCGCGGCTGGTCCAGCCAGCAGCTCATTGGCTTGTCCCAGCGCGTAGATCGAGAATTCCGACTCCAGGTGCGTGTCGATGAACCGCATGATCTTGGCGCCGACCCGGACGTCGGCCCAGACGTAGCCACGCAGGAACGTGTAGCTCTGCTGGCCGATGCCCACCGTGAAGCGCGTCGCGTAGTTTGCGCTCCCGGAGTCCAGCACGGTGAGGCCGGGGTCAATCTTCATCAGGATCGCATCACGCATCGTCAGCCGGATGTCCGACGCATCCGCGGTCGGGCTGAATGGGTTCGTCCCCACGAATGACGGGGCCTCGACGTCCGCCTCCTGTTGGACCTTCACCACCACGTAGGACGCCCCCTGCACCGCGAGTTCCGCCATGAGTATCTGCAGGAAGTCAATATCGACCGTGGCTGCGTTGGGTACGGCAACCTGGTTGAGCTCGAGTGGCCCATGCCGCCACAGCGCAACCTCCTGTAGCGCGACCAGGTCCGGCTGGGTGGTCGCGACCTCTCTCGCGAGCGAATGGGCGCGGACCGGGTAGTTGGTCTGGTCAACGATGTGCCGTACCGCGTGCGTGCCGTTGGCCAGGGCGACCAGCTGGGCGAAGCTGCCAGCGGGCTGGGCCAGCGCGGCGCGGATCGCCGGGTTGAGGTCTGCCCCGAGGTACAGGTTCCTCGTCATCACGGTGACCGGCTTGGCGGGCGGCGTCCCCTGCTCGCCACCTGCCGCTGCCGCCGAGGTCACCGTTAGCAGCACGGCGCTCACGGCAGCCACGAGCGCTCCGAGCACCGTGTGTCTGCGGCGTGTCGGACTGGTCATCTAGCCTGCCTCCTACCCGGATCGCCCCATTGGCTCCTGCTGGCCGAACGAGCAACATCTGTTCGAGCCAACCTCCCTCGTGAAGTTATGCAGTCCACCCCTCGCTGTCCAGCGACTCCCCCGCGCGGTGCTCGACATGATGGAGACCGTGCCGAAACATGTCGATGCGCGGCGATTGGCTGCGCAACTGGTGGAACGGCCCGAGCGGAGGGTTCGGACTGCTTGTTACGTTGGACATGTCCGGACTCTGCCGAGCCGTCCGGCGAGGACCCGGGCACCACGACGGGTCCCGCCGTACGACGCCCAGGCTTTCAACGCGCTGGCTGAACGCAGAGCAAGCTGGTCGGCCGCTGTGTCGAGTGCCTCATGGGCAACCACACGATCGCCGAACGCATGTTCCGGCACGATCCAACATTGATGATGTACGCGCCACTCCGGACGCAACGTGGCGGTGCTACTCGAGCACCTGGAGGCACCCGTACCGCCCGCTCTCGCACCGTCCTGAGTTCCACTCCAGCGCCGCCCTCGCCTCGGCTGGCCAGTTGCGCGAGCTGGTTTGGAACGCGCCGGTCACGGGACGGGCAGGACCTCGAACGCGGGATGATCTGGCGCGATCGCGCGAAGCTGTTCGTCGCTGGATTCGGGACCGACACCGGCGAAGAACGTGCCCACCTCCGCCTTCCACCTCTTGAGGTACGCCCGCAACACCGGCACCTTCTCATCGTCGGTGAGCTCACGACCGCGAAATGCCTCGGTGCGCTTACCCACCCGCAGCTCGCCGGTACCCGCGGCGCGCAGGTTGCGCACCCACTGCCCGTGGCCGCGGGCCGACACGAGGTAGCGGCGGCCATCGTGCTCGAGGAGGTTCACCGGCGTCGTGCGCCACACCCCGCTCGTGCGTCCCTTGACAGCAAGAACCCGTGAGCCGAGAATGCTCAACCCGTACCGGGTCAGGAATGCCACCGCCCGGTTGAACACGTTGCGGGTCAGCCAACCCGGGGCGCGGTAGTGAACGGCCATGACCACAGTCTGCCGCACTCCGCCGCATGGGCCGCAGCGACCCCCCATCACGATCAATTGTGCACTCGTTGCGACGGCCCAGATCATGGCTTCATGCTTCCTGATGCGTACGCCGCCGTGGCCGCACCCGGCACTACCGTCTACACCGAGCCCCGCCCGGTGCACCGAACCGTGCCCACGGACTCAGCGGAAGGCGGTATCGGGGTGCACGATGGCCACCGGGCACGGCACCCGGTGGGTGAGCGCGTGGCCGACCGAGCCACCCAGCAGGCCGTCCAGCGCGCCCAAACCGCGCGAGCCCACGACAACCAGGTCGACATCGAGGGCTGCGGCGATCAGCTTCTTGGCCGGATGCCGGCTGTGTACCAGCGAGGGCGTGACGGCGACACCGGGGTACTTCTCCAGCCAGCCGGCCAGCGCGGCCGCAAGCTGGAACCACGACTGCTCCTCCACCTCCGCCATGCGGTATCCGGGTGGGGCGACCTCGCCCAGATCGCTGATCGGCGTATGGGTCCAGGCGTAGAGCGCACGTAGCGGTACTGCGCGCAGTGCGGCCTCCTCGAAGGCGTAGCCGACGGCTTGGTCGCCACCGGTCGTCGCGTCAACCCCGAGCAGCACGGGCCGCCCAGAGGGCAGATAGTGCGGGCCGCGCACGACGACCACCGCACCGTGTCCGTGGGTGGCCACGTCGGCGCTGACCGAACCGGCCACCAGGCCCGCCAACCCGCCGAGTCCCCGGCAACCGACGACGGTCACCACGGCATGGCCGGATGCCTCGACGAGTACGGACGCCGGTCCACCGTGGACGACAACTGCGTGGATGGACGTTGCTGGATAGCGCTTCAGCACCCGGGCCCGCGCGTCGTCGAGCACGGCGCGGGAAGAGGTGCCGATCGTCAAACGCTCCGCGTGCACGATCTGCAGCGGCACACCGCGAGCCGATGCCTCCGCGGCAGCGAACCCCAGGGCGTGCAAGGCGGCGGGCGATCCGTCCACACCCACGACGACGGGATACTGAACGTCAACCACCGATCTCACCTCCCGTGGGCGCTGACCACCGCGCGACGCCAAGCGCGCATCACTCCCGGAAATCCGGTGTACGCGTCGAGCGAACAGGGCAACGACGGGCCCGGATCAGCGCCCAGCGCACACCGCTAAGCCGTCAACTCGACGTCTTCGTGCCTGACCGCCGCGATGTCGGCGGCGGCCGCGATCAGCAGCCGGTGGCCGAGATCCGACAGCGCTCGGGCAGCGGCCAACTCGTCGCCGATCTCCGGGATGTCGTCGTCCGCCGGGTTCAACTTCGCCCGGCCCACACCCACGAGACGGGTGTCGGCTCCGCTGTGCAAGCGTGCCTCGGCGTAGGTGCGGCCGTCGTCCTCGTCGAGGTAGACCTCGACGGTCCAGCGCTTCATGGCCGGCATATCACACCTCCTGATCTGTCGCGGCGGGCCGCGCTGGCAGTAGCCGGCGCGGCCCGCGGTGTCCGCTCACGCGGACGGGGTCACCGGAATCTGGCGCCCGGTCGGTTCCGCCGCCGTAAGCGGCACAGTGATCTGCAGGATGCCTTTGCCGTACTCGGCCTTGATCTTGGTCTCGTCGGCGCTGGCCGGCAACCGTACGGACCGCTGCAGCATGCCGTAGCGGAACTCGGTGCGGCTCCTGCTCTGCGTCTGCTCGTGACGCTCGGCGTGGATGCTCAGCACCCCGTTGTTCACCGTCACCTGGATGTCCTTCTCGGGTTCCAGGCCGGGCAGCTCGGCGCGCACCACGTACTCGTTCTCGCCGAGGAAGTCCTCGACCCTTATCGTGTGCCCGGTACGCAGCGGAAGGTCCGTCTCGAACCAGTCGCTGATATCGCCGAACAGACGCGGCACCAACGCGCTCATCGTTGCCACCTCCTCTCCCTCGGGTTCCATCACCTCCATCTGAACACCGCTGCATCGCAGCGCTCATGGCATAACGGCGCGAGAGGTCGGGTCTTTGGTCCCGTCACCTGCCCGGCGGGTGGGCTCGGACCGTTCGGTGGCCGACCTGCGCCAGATTGCGATCGACCGGTATCGCATCACTACCGTATTGACCTGGGTCGCCGTCGTCGCGGGCATCGTTGCCCATCATCGCGTACGTCTTGTCAGACGTCACGGGCCTTCCGTTCTGGGTGGCGTTCACGATCGTGGCGATCGTCGGCGGCGTGGGTTATGTTCTGCTGAACATCTTCGACAGGGCCTCTCGGCGATCTTGAGGTTGGAAGCGTGATCGTCCACCAGCTCTCGCCACGTGACGCGCGCCGGATCGCCGTACGCGCTCAGCTCCTGGACCGCCGGCGGCCGGCGGCGCTGCTCGACGTCGTACGCCACCTGACCCTGCTCCAGGTCGACCTGACGGCCGCGGTCGCGCCCAGCGTCGACCTGGTGGCGTGGAGTCGTCTCGGGTCGCCATACGCCCCGGCCGAGCTGGCGACCGCCCTCGAGGACCGGACGCTCATCGAGCTCCGGGGGATGATCCGGCCCGGGGAGGACCTGGCGCTCTACCGAGCGGAGATGGCCGCGTGGTCGACGCGCGCCGGGCAGCGCGGCTGGCGGGAGAGCCAGCGGGACTGGGTACGCGCCAACGACGCGTGCCGCCGCGACATCCTCGACCGGCTCGACGCCGACGGCCCGCTGCCGTTGTCGGCGCTTCCCGATACCTGCCAGGTGCGGTGGGGATCCACCGGGTGGAATGACGACCGCAACGTGTCCATGTTGCTGGATTTCATGGTGCTGCGCGGCGAGGTCGCGATCGCCGGCCGGGACGGTCGCGAACGCCTGTGGGACCTGGCGACCCGGGTCTACCCCGACGAGGTCGTGCCCGAGGACAAGGCACTGCGCATCCGCAACGAGCGGCGGCTGCGCGCGCTGGGTATCGCCCGTACGCAGGGACCGGAATGTCCGGTGGAGCCGTCGGACGTGGGCGACGTGGGTGAACCGGCCGTGGTCGAGGGAGTCAGGGGCGTCTGGCGCGTCGATCCCGCGCAACTGGGCCAGCCGTTCGCCGGACGGGCTGCCCTGCTGTCCCCGTTCGACCGGCTGGTCTACGACCGCAAACGCACGCTCGAACTCTTCGAGTTCGACTACGCCCTGGAGATGTACAAGCCGGCCGCCAAACGACGTTGGGGGTTCTACGCCCTGCCGATCCTCTACGGCGACCGGCTGGTGGGCAAGCTCGACGCCACGGCCGACCGCAAAGCCCGCGTGCTCCGGGTCGACGCGATCCACCAGGACGTCCCTTTCACCAAGCCGACGACCGCCGCGGTGACCGGCGAGATCAAGGACCTCGCCAGCTGGCTCGACCTTGACCTGGACCTGCCGGCCTGAGCAGGCCGACGCGCCATACAGCGGAACCCCGCGATTCCCGCCCGCGTGCTGCTATTGAGGGCTGCGGCGCAACCACCTCCACGGATCTGCTTCTGCTGTGCGGCGGCAACCCCGGGAGGGCCCTGATGTGTCGAGGCTGTCGCCGCGGTGCACCCGCGCCCCCCATCCGCTATCGCTGCAGCGCCACCACGGGCTCGACGCTCGCCGCCCGCAGCGCCGGGTAGATGCCCGCTGCGAGGCCGGTCAACAGGCCCAGGGCAGGGCCGATCCCGACGCTCCACCCAGCCAGGACCGGAGTCCAGTCACGGACCGCTGCTGCCCCTACCACGGTGGCGACCCCGACAGCGGTACCGATGATGCCACCGAGCCCGCCGAGCATGGCCCCCTCGCCGAGGAACTGCGCGATGATGTGCCGACGGCCGGCACCAAGCGCGCGGCGTAACCCGATTTCCGGGACCCGCTCCAGCACCGACACCAGCGTTGCATTCGCGATTCCGAAGGTACCGATTACCAGACACACGACCGCCAACAGCAGCAGGAGGAGATTGAGGTCTCCGGTGACACCCTCGCGCAGCGTTCGCGGATCCGGTGGCGGCGTGATCGTGAACAGATCAGGCCGGTCCGGCCGCAGTGCCAGAGCAGCTTCTCCCGCGACCTGGCGTGCGGCGCCCAGCTCGGTGTCGATCAGCATGGTTGCCCGGGCCGAACCAGACGGCGGGCCCCACAGGGTCTGCGCGGTCCGCCGGGGCACGATCACCGTGAAGAGCAAGTCCGCATGGCGGGCAACATCACTGAGCACGCCGACGACGGTGAACGCCGTACCGTCGATGAAGACCGCCGGTTGCGCCTCCAACCGGGTCACCCCCAGTTGGCGAGCGGCCGCCTCGCCAAGCACCGCGACCCGTTCGGCGCGGGCCTCATGAAATGCCCCGAAGAGCCGGCCTGCACCGAGTTTCGGCCGGGTCGCCAGCAGCGCGCCGGGCGAGGCCGCGACAACCCGCGGTTGCTCGCCACCGGAGGCCGCGTACGGCAACGCGGTCACGGTCAGCCGCCGGTCGATCGTCACCGTCCAGGCGACCCCGGCGTTACGTACGCCGTTGAGCATCGCGATCCGCGCGTCGGAATCGGGCGGGAACGAGACAGGTGCGAGATCGCCCTCGGTTCCGCCGGTATCGTCCACAACCACCTCGGTGGCGATGAGCGCGTCGAACCGTCGGCTGATCTGCCCACCGACCGTGGTCGTGAGCCCAAGTACAGCAACCAGGGCAGCGACACCCAACACGGTGCCGACGCTGGTGAGCGTCGAGCGTCCCGGGCGCTGCAGCACCCCGGGCGAAGATCTCCGACCGGAGATCGGCCAACCTCAGGTGACTGGTTTCAGTCGGCACCGATGGCGGCCGGGCGCTCACCGCCCGGCCTCCTGCCGGTCACGGACGAGGCCGTCGATGATCTCGACCGCTCGCCGGCTCCGCGCCGCCACCGCGGAGTCGTGAGTCACCAGAACGACAGTCATGCCGTCGCGCCACAATGACTCGATAAGGCCCAGCACACCGCCGGCGGAGTCGGTGTCCAGGTTGCCCGTCGGTTCGTCGCACAACAGCAGGCTCGGCCTTCCTACCAGGCCACGAGCGATCGCTACCCGCTGCCTTTCACCGCCCGACAGTTGGCACGGCAGCGCGCTCAGCCGACCCGCGAGGCCGACCCGATCCAGCGCGTCCCGCGCACGGCTGCGTCGCTCCCGCACCGGGATCCCGCGCCTCAAATGCCAAGGCCGACGCTGCTGCTCACGCCGGCCAGCTGCTTGAGCTCAGCCACCTGCCGGCAGACGGTTCGCTTGCTGACGTACTCGACTGTCGCGATGCGCTGGTAGCTCTCCCCGCGAACGATGCGTCGAAGGATGCGAACGTGCAGTCCAGTTATCTGCCCAGCAGATTTTGCCACCTGTTCATCGACCACCAGCTGCCTCCCCGAGCTTGCAGGTGGACGTCCTAATGGACATGTTGCCGCAGGGCAAGTAGACCGACAAGGCCAGGTCCGCAGGCCCGCAAGATTGGCGTCGCGTTGCCACCGTCGTCGATGGCCGCGCCAGGGGGTTGGCGCCACGTTGCCACATCGATCGATGGCCCTTCCCGGTACCTGGGACTCGTCACTAGCGTCGATATCGAGGGTGTCGTCGCAGCTGGGCCCGCCGGGACGGCACGAAACAGACCAGCGGAGAGGAGGCCCCCCGGTGAATATCATCGGTCTACGCGGCAAACTGCTGTGTATAGCTGTAGGGGTGGTCAGCACAGTCGCATTCGCGGCTCCGGCACAGGCCGCTCCGGCACAGGCCCAGGGCCGGCCGGACTCAGCCAGCGCAAACCAACCGTCGGCTCTACCCGCCAGTTTCGAGTCGCTTGCGGCGCAGGGGATGGTCCGCACGAACCCGGTGGACAGCGCGGGTCCACAAGTGTGTGCGGAGTCGCCCAAGGGCGAGGTCACGTGTGTCTGGATCAACCCGGACGGCTCGCTAGGCGCTGGGCTCCCGGCCGAGGTCATGGCTTCGGGCCGGTCCGGCACGGAGTGGACAGTCGGGGTGGGTTGGAACATCTACCTGTACCTCAACCGCAATGACATCCACTGGCTGATCGGGCTCGGCTACGCGGGCGCGTCCGCCGCCATCTGTGCCATGCTCGTCGAAACGATCATTGGCGCGGTCATCTGCGCAGGTCTGGCCTACGTCGTCTGGGAGGCGATCAACAACTATGCGTACCTCGTCGATCCGGGCGAGTGCCTTGAATTGAAGTTCGGCTACACTGGTGCATTCAAGGGCGCACGAGTGGTCGCGCGGAACTGCTGAACGAGCTCAGAATTTGACGATCTTGCCGGGTGCCGTGCGCTGCGCGGCACCCGGTCGGACCGTAGTCTGGAGCAACACACGTCGATCGGGGTGGCGCGATGAGTACCCGGACGGCAACGTCTCAAACCCGCCGTGAGCTCCGGACCGCCGGTGCCGGTGCAGTCCTTCTCGGTATCCTCTTTGCGGTCCTTCCGGGTGCACCGGCGGGGTGCTGGCCCGGCGTCCGACTGATCCCCGCCATGCCGTTGGTTGCCGCGGGCGTGCTCCTGGCCGCCTTGGGGTCGGTTGCCTACCGCCTCGATCGGCAGGCCGACGAGATCGCCGAACTACGTGCGCGCATTGCCGAGACCCATGGCGTGCCCGGGTTCGCGATCGATGACGAGGTACGCCGTCACCGGTGGACCAAGCTGCCGTTCTACGGCCTGTTTCTGGGCGCGCTGGCGATTTCGGCCGCGCTCCGCAGCAACGCGGCTTGCCCGGCCGGCGCTGAGACGTCAGGAGCCGCGGTCGGCTTCGCCGTCGTGGCGGTAGTCACCGTGGCCCTCGGCTTGGCCAGCTACCGGCGAGCGGTCGCGACCGATGCCGTGCTGCTTCAACGGCTGCGGGACCACGTGTCGATGGGCACACCGTAGTCCGCCACGGCAGGCAGATGCTTGGGTAGGCGGACAATTGGATGTCAGCGGCGCTCACCGGGCCGAACGCGCCGAGACGTTCGCGGCGGTCAGCGGATCGGTCACCACGTGTACGCCGATCACGTGCTTGCCGTCGAGGCTGGCGACCGTGCCGGACACGCCGGCGTCGAACTCGGCGAGCTCCTTCAGGTAGCCCAGCGGTACGCCGCGGGTCCACCCACGCCGGGCACCTCACCGGGCCAGCGGGCGTCGGCGAGCCGGTCGTTGACGTAGTCGAGGTCGGCCCGGGGGATCTCGATGCCGGAGAAGACTAGGAGCAATATGGGGAAAGGATTGTTCCTAGATTGCCCTGAGGATCGTGATGGCGATGTCCGACGATGCCCCTCATCAGGCACACTCCTGGAAGGAGGTCCGCCCTGGCCACTGAACAGCAGAAGGACACCGAACCCCGCAGGCCCGCTGAGAAGTGGCGCCGGCTCCCCGAAAGGATCGACCCGGACGACATGGTCGAGTCCGTTCCGGAGGATCCCCCGCCGAGCTCCGCACCGCCAGCCGGCGACCCGGACACCGCCTGGATGTTGCGCTACTCGTGATCTGGCCCGCCGATGCCGTCGTTGCCACCGACACCGCAGCCGGCGTTGCGCCACGGCCAATCGCGACATTGGAGTCGGTGCGTGCATTACTCGCGCCGCGTTCCGGTTCGTCGTCCAGCTGGTCCGGCGCTGAGACGACCAGGATCTGCGGCTCGCCGGCCGGCCGGCTCGGGTACCAGCGCCCAGCCGCCAAACCGGCCGCGCCGACGGCATCGCGCCACCGGGTGGACGACAGTCGCCGGCGGCGGCGATCCGGTCAGCAGTACTTCTCACGCCCGCCCCAGTACGTGGTCAGCGAGCATCGGATTGTGCCCACGCCAATGCATCACCCGGCCACCACGCATCATTCGACCGGCCATCTGACGGGCGGCCTCGACCACTGGCTCGTCGCGCAGCGCGCACACCACCTGCTCGCAAGGGCCGCTGACCATCATCTGGTCCACCCCGGCGCCGTGGTAGTCGGAGTCGGTGAAACGCAGCCGTGGGTATCGTTTGCGCGCAGCCGCGCGAGTGCCGAAACCGGCCTCGAACGTCGACCGTTCGACGATCATGAGCGCCTCGACCAGGGCGGTCTCGATCGGTTCCACCTGGTAGATCACCAGGATGTCGGTGATCCTCATCGTCAGTGCGGACAGCCGCCGGGGCGTAGTGCCCGGCAGGCACGACAGTGCCCAGAACTCGCCCTCGGTACCGGCCGGGTCGGCAATCGCCGCGGCCACGTAGGCGCTGGCGAGATCCACGACCGGTGCGAAGAACGGGCCCTGCGCCAGCAACTCGTACCTTCTTTGCTTGGCGGGATCGGCGCGCAGGTGGCGCCTGTCCCACGGTGACGCACCGGATCGCGACGGCCGGCTCATACCTGCTCCACGCTGACGATCCTGCCAGCTCCGATCAGCACAGGGCGTCTTGCATCAAACGATCGCCAAGATCGACGATCGCAGAACCTCCGGTCGAGATCGACAACTGGTCGAAGAGGCTTGGTGACTATTCGACTCTCGGCGTGTACTCGGCATCGACAAAGCGGAGAGGGCCGGGATGCGGCGCATGCATGCCTGGACGTACGGTCGAGCCGCAGGCAGCAATGCACTACCGCAGCGGTCGGGAGTCAGCATGCGGAAGATTCTGTGGCTGGTGGGGATGATGCTCGGTCTGTACCTGGTCGCCCGCGCCATCGTCGAGCCGTTCGTCATTGATGTCGGCGACCCAGCCGCCTACCGCGACGACTGGTGTGGTCCCAGCTTGGCCGGAGTTCTCGCGGTGCACTGCGGGCCCGGCCTGCTGGCGGCAGTCTTCATGACTACCGCAGCAGTCCACCGTCGTCGGTCGCGTTACCGCGACCGGCAGCCCTCTTGAGCCTCCCCGCACCGCGGTGACCGCGGACTGGTCCGATCGGGCAACCACACAGGTGGCAGCCTCCCGGCGGCCGCACGGGCACCCCGTTCACCGGACGTGTTGGCGGATGACCCGGACCAGTGCCGGCAGGCCCTTGAGGAGCGCGGCGCGCTCGCTGCGGGTCATCGCGGTTACCCAGCACTCGTACCGTTCGTGGAAGGTGGACGCCATCCGTGCGTGCGTGGCGCGACCCTGGTCCGTCAGGCGCAGCCGGTACTGCCGGTGGTTTTCCGGATCCCGCTCGCGCACCAGGAGTCCCTTGCGTTCCATCTCCGCGACCATCCGGCTGACGCTGCTCTTCTCCAGCCGCAGCCGCTCGGCCAGGTCGCGCTGGGACAGCGGCGTGCCGGTGTCCAACTCATGCAGCGCGAACGCCTGCGACATCGATACCGGGTGCCCGGCGACGGTCTGGTCCGGCTGCAGCAGGGCGGCAGCCCGGACGACATCCATCAACAACTCGTGGAGGCGCGCAGCTTCCGCGGAGTCCACCCGATGCGGTCCCACACACCCACCCACCCACCCACCCACCCACCCG